>NZ_JAWOBM010000021.1:0-93842 GCF_046498025.1 Halorubrum sp. | reverse complement strand
GGGTACCCCAGCGTCGTGGTGAACGGGTTCGTGTCGAGCTGCGGCGCGTGGAGGTACCCGATGAACCAGGTCGGCAGGGTGACGAGCGCGGCGCCCGGACCGACGAGCGCGCCGAGCGCGAGCGTACAGGCGGCGAAGCCGACGCCGGCGGCGAGGAGGGAGAGCCGGCAGCCGCGGACCGTCATCGGGTGATCGTCGTCCTCGCCGCGCCGGTGGAAGTCGACGTAGCCGTCCTTCACGTGTGCCGTGTACACCGCGAGGAAGATGGCGCTCATGTGTATCGCGCCCACCGTGAGACCGAACTCGCCGGCGACGGCCGCACCGAACCACGAGGCCGCGAGCGGCGGCAACATGAACACCGGGTGGACCTGCGAGAGCAACGCTCGCAGGTCAGCTCGTAGTCCGCGTTCGTGCCGGGCGATGGCCATGCGCCACCAACGCGCTAAGCACGATTAATCTTGTTGGGGGTTTCACAAGTCCGACACCTCGGCTCGTCGAGACGACGCGGGTTCCGGAGACGCGACGACGGCTTCGACTCCGGAGACGCGACGACGACTCGCAAACCCCTAAGTCCCGGGGACCCAAGTCGACGTATGGTCGAGGCACCACAGACCGAGGAGGGGTGGTTCGCGCTGCACGATTTCCGGTCGATCGACTGGGACGCGTGGCGCGACGCCACCGAGCGGGAGCGACGCCGAGCGATCGAGGAGGGCGAGGCCTTCCTGAAACACCGCGAGCTGGTCGCCGACGCCGAGGAGGGGGACTCCGGGCTGTTCTCCGTGCTCGGGCACAAGGCCGACCTCCTGTTCGTTCACTTCCGGCCCACGCTCGACGATCTCTCGTCGATCGAGCGCCGGTTCGAGGACACCGCGCTCGCGACCGTCACCGAGCGGACGACCTCGTACGTCTCGGTCACCGAGGTCTCCGGCTACGTCTCCGACGCGTACTTCGAGGAGGGACCGGAAGAGGTCGACGCCGGCCTCCGGCGGTACATCGAGGGGAAGCTGACGCCCGAGATCCCGGACGACGAGTACGTCTGCTTCTACCCGATGAGCAAGCGCCGCGGCGAGGAGTACAACTGGTACGACCTCGACTTCGAGGACCGCGCCGAGCTCATGTCCGGCCACGGCGAGGTCGGCAAGGAGTACGCCGGGAAGATCAAGCAGGTGATCGCCTCCTCCGTCGGCTTCGACAGCCACGAGTGGGGCGTCACGCTGTTCGGGTCGGACCCGACCGACATCAAGGACATCGTCTACGAGATGCGGTTCGATCCCGCCTCATCGCGCTACGGCGAGTTCGGCGAGTTCTATATCGGACGGCGCTTCCCGCCCGCGGACCTCGGCGCGTACCTCGCGGGCGAGACGGTGCCCACGGGCGACGGTGAGGGGACCCACGGCGGGGAGGGCCACGGGCACGCGCACGGTGAGAGCGACCACCACGGCGACGACGGCCACGGGAGCGGTGGTTCGGGGCACGAGCACGCCGGCGCCGCCGGCGGCTCCGCGCACGGCGATCATCCGCACGGCGAGGAGACGGCGAGCGGCGAGGGCGATCACCCGCACGGCGAGGAGTCGGCGAGCGGCGGGGGTGACGGCGTCGCCGACGAGGACATCCGCGGCGAGCTCGCGGACCTGGACATCTACGCCGGGAAGCCCCACGGCGAGGACGTGTACGCGACGGTGCTGTACAGCGAGGCCGACGTCGACGAGCTGTTCGACGAGGTCGAGGGGCTCCGCGGGAACTTCGACCACTACGGCACCCACGTGAAGACCGCGGTGTACGAGGGGCGACACACCGACCTCGCCGCCGTCGTCTCCATCTGGGAGACGGGCTCGGCCGCCGAGACCGCCGCGGGGTTCCTCTCGGAGCTGCCGGAGGTCGTCGCGCGCGCCGGCGAGGAGTCCGGCTTCGGCACCATGGGGATGTTCTACACCGTCAAGCCGGAACACCGGGGCGATTTCGTCGACACGTTCGACGGCGTCGAGGACCTGCTCTCCGAGATGGACGGCCACGTCGAGACCGACCTGATGGCCAACGTCGAGGACGAGAACGACATGTTCATCGCCAGCCAGTGGGAGGCGAAGGAGGACGCGATGGCGTTCTTCGGCTCCGACGAGTTCCGCGAGACCGTCCAGTGGGGCCGCGAGGTGCTGGCCGACCGGCCGCGGCACGTCTTCCTCGCGTAGCGACGCCGAGCGTGCGGCGGCTTTTATAATTAAACCGTCCCGGCGGACCCGCGGTGAATGCCTCCAACGTCCTCGTCTCTCGATTATAAATGAGTGACTGCGGATCGCCGGTGAACATCTCCAAAGCACCAGCCGCTCACTTATAAATGAGTGACTGCGGATCGCCGGTGAACATCTCCAAAGCCCCAACCGCGACGACTCGGGGGCCTTGCCGCGCTCCTCGCTCTGTCGCTGTCGCTCCCTCGCTGCGGTGCTTGCTGCGGTCGCCTTCGTCCTCGCGACTGCCCCTTTGAGTCCCACCCCGCACGGCACCGCACCGCGCCTCGCGCCTCCGCACCCCGCCGGTTGTTTATAAACAGCCGTCGCCACCGCACTCTCGCTCTTTCCGCCGCCTCATCGGATCCGACCGCCTGTTTTTAACTATCGCCTCGGCGAACGGTGGCGTATGTTCGACACGATCGTGGTCGCGACCGACGGCTCCGACAGCGTGCGCCGCGCCGTCGACGTCGCGGTCGACATCGCCGCGCGCTTCGATGCCGAGGTCCACGCCGTCTACGTCGTCGATCGCGGCGAGGTCGAGTCCACGCCGGACGAGGTCCGCGAGGACCTCCGCGACGCGCTCGACGAGCGGGGCGAGTCGGCGCTCGAACAGGTGACCGGCGCCGCTGCGGAGCGGGACCCCGATCTGGACGTGACGGTCGAGGTGCGCGAGGGGCGACCGGCGGCCGAGATCTCGGCGTACGCCCGCGAGGTCGACGCCGACGTCGTCGCGATGGGGACGCGCGGACGACACGGGGAGAACCGGTTCCTCATCGGCTCCGTGGCTGAGCGCGTGGTGCGGACCTGCCCGATCCCCGTGCTCACCGTCCGCCAGCTCACGGACGACGACCCGCGTCGAACGTCGGTCTGAGGGGCCGCTCCCCGTTGTCGACGGTCGACCCGAGAGCGGCGGAGTTTTCCCGCTCCCGCTCGGCTCGACGGTATGGACGACGACCTCATCGACGAGGCGGGGATCCCCCGCTCGCGGTACACGCGGCTGCCCGGCAAGGGCTTCTTCTACCCGGACTCGCTGGACGAGGAGCGCGCCGAGCGGCTGGCGAAGGAGGCGATCGAGGGGAGCGAGGCGGTCGTGATCGCTGACGGCGACGCCGACGGGCTCGCCTGCACGGCGATGATCCGCGAGGCGTACGACGCCGCCCTCGACGTCGCCGACTTCGAGGCCGCCATCGAGGCGCGGCTCGCGGCGAACGACGACGAGGCGGGCGACGAGGCGGACGGAGACGCGGGCGAGAAGGAAGTTGACGCGCCGACGGCCGAGAGCGCCGAAGCCGACTCCACCGCCGACGCCCACGCGCGGTCGCCGGTCGGCCTGGTCGCGGCGGGGCCGTACTCGCTCGACAGCTCGCTCGAACGCGTGCTCGCGTACGCCGACGACGACGTCGACCTGTTCGTCTGCGACCTCTGTCCGGACGAGTACGAGTGGATCGCGGAGCCGCTGGAGGCGCTCGCGGAGACGACCGCCTCGATCCGGTGGTTCGACCACCACCAGTGGGACGACGAGACGGCCGCCGCGGTCCGGGACCTCGGCGTCGACCTCGTAGTCGGCGAGTCCGATGAGGAGTGCACGGCGGACGTGGCGCTCCGCTCGCTCGACCACGAGTTCGACGACCGGTGGACCGAGCTGGCGGCGGTGACGCGCGACCACGACCTCTGGATCAAGGAGGACCCCCGCTCGGACGACCTCGCCGACTACTCCTACTGGGCCGGGGGCGAGGAGTACGCGACGGTCGTCGGCGCGTACGGCGCCGACCTCCCCGAGACCGTCGCGGCGTTCGTCGCCGACCGCCGCGTCGAGAAGGAGGCCCGGATCGACGCCGCCGTCGGCCGCGCGGTCACCCACGGGGTGGGCGAGTGGACCGTCGCGGTGACGTACGGCCGGTGTTCGCAGAACGAGGTCGCCGAGACGCTCCGCGGCGAGGGCGCCGACGCCGCGGTGATCGTCAAGCCCGCCGGCTCCGCGTCCATCCGCGGCTCCGAGGACTTCCGGCACGCCCACGAGGTCGCCGGGAAGGTGAACGGCGGCGGGCACCCGCAGGCCGCCGGCTGCAAGCCGGACATCTACGACGACATGCTCGACTACGCGCACCACTGGACGACGGAGGGACAGGCCTGTAAGCGGGTCATCCTCGCCGCGTTCGAGGCGGTCGCCGAGGAGGTCGCGGCGGACGAGGCAGCAGACGAGACGACCGAAGCGGAGGCGACGGCCGCGCCCGACGCCGACGAGTAGACCCGCGGGCGGGCACTCGACGGGAAACCGTACACTTTCATGTCGCCCGGCGGCCCCGTGTCTCCCATGGCGGAGATTCTCGTGGCCGGCGAAACGCTGATCGACCTGCTCCCGGGGCCGGGGGAGACGCTCCGCGACGTCGACGGCTTCGCTCATCGGCCCGGCGGCGCGCCGGCCAACGTCGCGGTCGGGCTTTCACGGCTGGACGCGACGCCGGCGTTCTGGACGCGGCTCGGCGGCGACCCGTTCGGCGACTTCCTGCGCGAGACGCTCGTCGACGAGGGCCTGCCCACGGCGGCGTTCGAGCGCGTCGACGGCAACACCACCCTCGCGGTCGTCTCGCCGCCCGGCGTCGACGGACGGCGCTTCCGCTTTTACGGCTCCGGGGACGTCACGTTCGGCTTCGAGCCCGAGGCGGTTCCCGAGGACGCGCTGGCGCCGGCCTCGTGGGTCCACCTCGGCGGCGTCGCCCTGACGCACTCGGACGGCCGCGCGGCGATGCGCGAGCTGGCCGCGGCCGCCGCCGAGCGCGGCCTCACAGTGTCGTTCGACGTCAACTACCGCGAGGACCTCGTCCCGGACGGCGAGCGCGACGCCGTCGTCGACGCGGTCCGCGAGATCGTCGCCGCCAGCGACGTGGTCTTCGCCAGCGACGAGGACGTGGCCGCGACCGGGCTCACCTCGCGCGAGGGCGAGGGGCTCGGCCGCGACCTGCTGGGGCTCGGCCCGCACACCGCCGTCGTCACGCTCGGGAAGGCGGGCGCGGTCGTCACCAGCACCGCGGCGGCGCCGTGGGGCGAACGCACCGCCCGCCACGGCGGCTTCCCGGTGGAGGCCGTCGACGCGACCGGCGCCGGCGACGCGTTCACCGCGGGCCTGATCGCCCGGCTCGCCGACGGCGACGCCGACCTCGACGAGGCGGTGACGTTCGCCAACGCGACGGCCGCGCTCTCGGTGCAGGAGCGAGGCGGAATGACGGCGCTTCCATCGAAGGCGGGCGTGGAGTCGTTCCTCGCCGACCGTCGCTGAGGCCGCGACCGCACGCCTGCGGCCGAGCCGCGCGGCTCATCTTTAAATAGACGAACGAGACGACGGGACGAGCACGGCGTCGACAGCGGGTCGCCCGCCTAGTCGTTTCGGCCGTGCACGTACGTCTGGTCGTGGTCCGGGAACACCTCGTCGACGGTGGCCTCGCCGTGTTCCTCGGCGATGAGCGTCCGGAGCTCGTCCTCGTAGTCGGCCTTCGGCACCTCCTCGCTCGGTCCCTGCTGGACGTCGAACGTCTCCTCGACGAGCCGGTCGACGGCGTGGCGGCCGAACCCCGACAGCGGGGAGATGTAGTCGACGCCGTGGCGGTCCTCTAAGCTCTGTGCCTGCGCGCGCGAGACCGTCGGGACCCGGTCGTCCCGACGGGTCCCGTCAGCGATCGCGTCGACGTCGCGGCGCGCGATCGTCTCCAGCGCGTGCTCGTGGACGCGCTGGATCCCGTTGCGGGGGTAGCCGTCCTCGAGCATGGTCGCGGCCGCCTCCTCGGCCACCTCCCGGTCGAGATCGACGCGCTCGAAGGGGAACCCCAGCTCCGCGGCCGCCCGCTCGGCGTGCTCCCAGTCGTCGGTGAGCCCGAAGCTCCCGGTGACGCACCGGACGTCGTAGAAGCGGTCGAGCAGGTGAGCGGCCAGCGAGGAGTCCTTCCCCCCGCTGTACAAGAGCGCGAGCTCCATCTATCGCCGCCGGATGTCGAAGCTCTTCTGGTCGGGCTGCAGTTCCTTCAGAAGGTCGCGCATCTGCTCTTCGTCGATACGTCCCTGGATCCGACCGCTCTGGGCGAGCGCCGCGACCTGCTGTTTCACCTTCTCGCCGAACTCCGGCTTCGACATCTCGACCGCGTTCAGCCGCTGGCGCGCGCCGTCGGTCAGGTACTGCTTGAGGACGGCCTCCTGCTGGGCCTCGGCGCGCTCTTGGGCCTCGCGCTGGGCCTCGGCGTCGCCGCCCCCGCCCTGCTGCTGCTCGCGGAGCTCCTCCATCTTCTGTTCTCGCAGTTCCTCGAGTCGTTCGTCGTCTGGATTCCCGCTCATACGAACGCCTTCACGGCCCGCGCGAAAAACGATTTCGGAGGAATCGACGGCGGCGGGGCGGCGGAGAGCGCGGGCCGTCGCCGGCGAACCGCCCGGAACCGACCGACTCCGGCCTGCGCCGACGGTCCGCGTCGCTTAAACGGCTCCTCGGCGTAGCCGCCGGCAATGAGCGAGTCGCGGGAGTTCTGTCCGCGGTGCGGCGATTCGGTCCCGGAGCGGCGCGAGCCGCTCCCCGGCGAGCCGCGCGGACGGGACGCGCTGCTGTGTGACGACTGCTACTTCGAGGACTTCGATCTCGTCGACGCGCCCGACCGGATCGAGGTGCTGGTCTGTTCCGGCTGCGGCGCGGTCCGCCGCGGCGAGTCGTGGCGCGACGTCGGCGCGCGCGATTACACCGACGTCGCCGTCGACGAGGTCGCCGAGGCGCTCGGGGTCCACGTCGACGCCGCGGACGTCGAGTGGGGCGTCGAGCCCGAGCAGGTCGACGAGAACAACGTCCGGATGCACTGCCGCTTCTCCGGGATCGTTCGCGGGACGCTCCGCTCCGCGGAGGTCACCGTCCCGGTCAAGATCTCGCCGGGGACCTGCGACCGGTGCGGGCGGATCGCCGGGGGGTACTACGCCGGGGTCGTGCAGGTGCGCGCGGACGAGCGCGAGCTGACGCCCGCGGAGCGCGCCGAGGCGCTCGAGATCGCCGAGTCGTACGTCGCGGACCAAGAGACCGCTGGCGACCGCGAGGCGTTCATCACGGAGGTGAAAGAGACGGACGACGGCCCGAACGTCAAGCTCTCCTCGAACCGGCTCGCGCAGAACGTCGCGACCCGGATCACCGACGCGCTGGGCGGGAGCTTCGAGTCGTACCCGACGCTCGTCACCGAGGACGGCGACGGCAACGAGGTGTATCGGGTGACGTTCGCGGTCCGGCTCCCCCGGTACGCCGAGGGCGAGATCATCGACCCGGAAGACGGCGAGGGGCCCGTCCTGGTCACGGGCGTCTCCGGGCGGCTGCAAGGCGTCCGCCTCGCGACGGGAGACGCGTACACCTCGGCGTTCGAGGAGGCGGAGGCGCCGGACGCGACCCGGCTCGGAACGAGGGACGACGCGGCGGAGACGACGGTGGTGACGGTGGAAGACGAGAACGCCATCCAGGTGCTCGACCCGGTCACCTACGAGGCGAAGACGGTTCCGAACCCCGACTTCGTCGACGGCGACGCCGACAGCGTCCTCGCGTTCGAACACGAGGGCGACGTCCACCTCGTTCCGGAGGAGTAGGTCGCTGGTACGGGACGGGGGATGCGAGGAGAACGGGAAGACTACGGGCGGAGATCGAACCGGTGCCGACGGCGAGCGCGCCGACCCGTCGGTAGAAGGGAGAACGGGAGCCGTCAGTCGGCGCGGACGGTCGACTCCGCGTCGAGTGCGGCGGCGCGCTCGGACTCGGTGACCTCGATACCGCGGCGCTCCAACTGCTCGATGAATTCGGCCTCGCTCAGGCCCGCCTGTGCGGCCGCCTGAGAGAGTGTCAGCGTTCGCGCACCGTACAGCGTCAGCGCACTCGAGAGGCCCTTCGTTGCCATACCTACAGTAGACCCGTGTAGGTTTATGAAGGTTACTAATTGATTGAGGTCCATGATACACCTTATACGATATATATTGACAGTCGACGAAAACGGCGGCGTATAACCACTACCGACGACGGCCCGCAGGAATTATAGCGGTCTACGGCGCAGTAGCGGTATGAACCGACAACAGATCTTCGCGCTGTTCTTCGCGTTCCTCATGGTGAGCTCCATGGCCGCCTGGGGCGTCTCGCTGCTGTAACCGCCGTCGACGCCCTCGGGACCGCCGCGCTCGCGGCGTGAAGCGCCTCCTCAGCCGTCGCCCCAGACGTCGGAGAGCGGGTGATCCGATCGTCGCTCGGCGTCGGTTTCCGAGCGGGTTCGCGTCCCGCCCGCGTCGCCGTCACTCCCGCGTTGACCGTTCGATCCGGCGGCGTCGCCCGCGCCGGTCCCGGCGCTCCCGGTTCCTCCACCGGCGGAGCCGCCGCGACTGGACGCCCCGCCGACGCCGGTCGCCCGGTTCCGTCCGGCCCGAGACGGACCGGACGGGTCGGCGTCGTTCCCGGCGAGCGCGGCGGCGGGATCGAATTCGGGCAGCGTCGGGGTCGCCATCGCGTCGATTTGGTCGCGGAACCACGGCGGCGTGTCGGCCTGTGCGCGGTCGAAGAGGTCCAGCAGGGAGTCGTCCGCGAGGTACGTCGCGCCGTAGTCGTCGGGCGCGCGGACGACGCGGCCGCACGCCTGAATCACGGTGCGCAGCGCGGTCCGGTGGTACCACGCCCACTGGTCGTCGGCGAGGCGGCGGGCGACGCGCGAGTCGTTCGTGTTGCGGTACGGCGCCTTACACACCACCTGCCAGCGGCAGAGGTCGCCCTTCAGGTCCAGCGCCTCCTCCATCTTCACGGAGACGAACACCTCGGGGTCGCCGCTGGCCTTCCACGCCGCCAGCTCCGCGTCTCGGTTCTCGCGCCCGTGGCGCCGGACCCGCGCGGCGACGCCGAACTCGCCCAGCTTCTCGACGATCCGCCCGGCGATGTCGTACGAGTGCGCGTGGATCAGCCCCTTCTCGTTCGGGTGTTCGGCCATCAGCCGAACGACGAGGCGGGCGATCTTCGGTACCGTCTCGTCGCGGTGCTCGTAGGTCATCGGTCCCCGCGTCACGTCGTACAACGGGCGGTTCTCCAGCGGGAACGTGTGTTCGACGTCGACGAGGGCGACGTTCGCCGGGTCGAGGCCGATCCCGCGGCAGAACGCCTCCTTCGAGAGGATGGTCGCCGACAGCAGCGCGAACCGGTTCCCGCGGTCCCACACGGTGTGGCGGAGGTAGCGGGCCGGGTCCAGCGGCTTGATCGCCAGCGGCGACCCCTCCCCGTCGGGCTGGTCGACGACCCACGTCGTGGGCGAGTCGAGGTCGCGGTAGTCCTCTAAGAACCAGCCGAGCTCGCTTATCAGCTCTTGGAGGCGGTCGCGGCGCGCGACCTCCTCGCGGTCGAGCTCGGGCCGCCCGGTCAGCTCGTCTTTCGCGCGCTTCGCGGTGTCCCGCAGCGAGGCGACGAACCGGGCGGTGCGGTCGAGCGCGTCCTCCTCCGGGCCGGCGTCGGCCGCCACGTCGGGGACGCCCACCTCGTCCCAGACGGGGACGCGCTGGGGCGAGAGCTCGATCGTCGCGTACATCTCCGCCCACTCGGCGAGCCCGTGGGCCTCGTCGATCACGACGACGTCGCGCTTCCGGAACACCTCGGAGCCCGCGGTGCGCATGAAGTACGCTAACGTCATCGCGGCGTACCGGTTGCCCGAGGCGATCGCGCGGTCGGAGAAGTACGGACAGCGGTGTTTCACGGAGCAGTCGAACCCCTGCTGGCGGACGCAGGGCGCGCGGTTGACCGGCGTGTCGTGCTCGCCGGGGAGGATGCAGTCGTAGTTCGATTTCCCGCGGATCACCGCCAAGTCGTCGAGCAGGTCGTCCGCCTCGACGTCGTCGATCTGCGACACCTGCGGCGTCGTGTAGTAGGCGCCCGTCGCCTCGCTCGGTGACGTCTCGTCGACGGTGGCGGCCGCGCCCATCACCGCCCGCGCGAGCAGCGACTTCCCGCTTCCGGTGGGCGCGCGCACGAGGACCACGTCGTTGCCGGCGGCGAACGCGTCGCGGATGTCCGCGAGCGCCCGCTCCTGCGCGCCGCGGAAGCTCGGGGCGGGGAACTCGGCGGGGATCCGGTCGGGGTCCACAGGGGTCCCTCGCTCCCTCCCGGAATTAAACCCTCGGCTCGCGACGGAGGAGTCCGGGAGTTCGTCCCGGATTGTCGCCCTCAGTGTGCGGCGGCGCGGGCGCTCGTGGAGCGAACGCGGCCGCTGAGCTCCGTCCGGGATTCCGACGCCTCTCCGAATGAACTCAAAACTACCCGATCGTTTATAACGTTTGGGTGGGTCGAAGGGGGTATGCACTGGCAGGAGGCGGAACGGGAGTTCACGGACGACGTGGTCGCCCGAGAGACGCTCCCGCGCACCTTCGAGCGGTCCGCCGAGCGGAACGCCGACCGGACCGCCCAGCGATACAAGGGCGGGATCTACGACCGCTCGCTGGTCGCCGAGGGCGTCCTCCCGGCCGCGGCCGACGGCGAGTACGCCGACGTCACGTACGCCGAGATGCGCGACGTCGTCAGGCGGCTCGCCGCCGGGTTCCGGGAGATCGGGGTCGACGCCGGAACTCGGGTCGCGCTCTACGCGGAGACGCGGATGGAGTGGGCCCAGACCGACTTCGCGGCCCTGGCCGCCGGCGGGGTCGTGACGACCGTCTACGCCTCCTCCTCGCCGAATCAGGTCCGGTACCTGCTGGAGGACCCCGGCGCGACCGTCGTCGTGGTCGAGAACCGCGACCTCCTCGACGAGGTGCTCGCCGTCGCCGCCGACCTCTCGCACGACCTCGACGCGGTCGTCTCGTTCGACGACGTGGACGCGGGCGGACTCGACTTCGGTGGTGACGCGTCGGGCGACGACCTCGCCCTCGACGCCGACGACGTGTACACGCTCGGCGAACTCCACGACATCGGGGGCGACGCCTTCGACGAAGCGACCTACGAGGGCTGGATCGACGCCGTCGACGTCGACGACCTCGCCAGCCTCATCTACACCTCCGGGACGACCGGGAAGCCGAAAGGGGTCCGGCTCACCCACGCGAACTTCCGTGACAACGTCTCGCAGTGTTACCGCCGCTTCGCCGACCGTCCGGACCGCGACCCGGACGTGCCGGGGATCTCGACCGAGTCGACGACGCTCTCCTTCCTCCCGCTCGCGCACGTCTTCGAGCGCATGGCGGGTCACTACATGATGTTCGCGGCGGGCGCGACGGTGGGGTACGCCGAGAGTCCGGACACCCTCCGCGAGGACTTCGGGCTCGTGCGACCGACGACGACCACCAGCGTCCCCCGCGTCTACGAGAAGCTGTACGACGCGATACGTGAGCAGGCGAGCGAGTCGCCGGTGAAAGAGCGCATCTTCGAGTGGGCGGTCGACGTCGGGCGGGCCCACCACGAGGCGGAGGCGCCGGGGGCCCTGCTCGACGCGAAGCGCGCGATCGCCGATCGGCTCGTCTTCTCGTCGGTCCGGGAGGCGATCGGCGGCGAGGTCGACTTCTTCATCTCGGGCGGCGGGTCGCTGTCGGCCGAGCTGTGCGCGCTGTACCACGCCATGGACCTGCCCATCCTGGAGGGGTACGGGCTCACGGAGACCTCGCCGGTGATCAGCGTCAACCCGCCCGAGGAGCCGAAGGTCGGCACCATCGGCCCGCCGGTGGTCGACACCGAGATCGCCCTCGACGGCACGGTCGTCGGCGGAGAAGTCGCCGACCTCGCCGGCGACGTGGGCGAGCTGCTCGTCCGCGGCCCGCAGGTGACCGAGGGGTACTGGAACCGCCCGGACGCGACCGCGGAGGCGTTCGTCGACGCCGGTGCGCTCCCCGACGACGTGACCGTCGCGGGCACGCCGCCGGAAGAGCGCGGCGGCGACCCGGACGAGCCGTGGTTCCGCACGGGCGACATCGTCCAGCTCCGACCGGACGGGTACGTGGCCTTCCGCGAGCGCGCCAAGCAGCTGCTCGTGCTCTCGACCGGCAAGAACGTCGCGCCCGGCCCGATCGAAGACCGGTTCGCCGCGAACGAGTTCGTCGAGCAGGGCGTCGTGCTCGGCGACGGCCGCAAGTTCGTCTCCGCGCTCATCGTCCCGAACTTCGAGAAGGTGGAGTCGTGGGGAGAGACCGAGGAGATCGACCTCCCCGACGACCGCGGCGCGCTCTGCCGGGACGACCGGGTCCGCGAGCGCATCGAGGAGGAGGTCGACCGCGTGAACGAGGAGTTCGAGCCCTACGAGCGGATCAAGCAGTTCCGCCTCGTCGAGGAGGAGTTCTCCGAGGAGAACGACCTGCTCACGCCGACGATGAAGAAGAAGCGGCGCAACATCCTGGACCGCTTCGCCGACGAGGTCGAGATGATCTACGAGGAGTAGGTACATTCAACTGCTCGGCCGCCGGACGGTGACCGTGAGCCGGGAGCTCCTTCTCGTGCTGTTCGGCGACCCGTTCGCGGTGATGAACACCATCGGGCTGATCGCGTTCGCGTTGGTCGGATCGGCGAAGGCGATCCGCGAGGACTTCGATCTGTTCGGAATCGCCATCGTCGGGCTGGCGATGGCGTTCGCCGGCGGAGTGACGCGAGACGTGCTCGTGTTGCGGACGCCCCTCGCGCTGCAGTCGCCGATCGAGATCGGTCTCGGGCTGGTCGGCGTCAGCCTGGCTATCGCCTTGCAGGTCGTGCTCGCGTCGCCGGACACCCATCCGATCACGCTCGTGTCGGACGCGATCGGACTCGCCGCGTTCGCCACCGCGGGGGCGATCGTCGCGACGGAGGCGGGCGTCTCCGCGTTCGGCGTCGTCGCGATCGCGACGATCAACGCGGTGGGCGGCGGCGCGTTCGCCGACATCCTCCTCGACCGGGCGCCGTTCATCCTCTTCGAAGACTTCTACGCCACCTGCGCCGTGTTGGGAGGTCTCGCCTACTTTGCCGCCGGAGCCGTCGGGCTGGCCGGAAGCACGGCCGCGGGCCTCTGTGCGACGGTCACCGTCGCCGTGCGGCTGACCGCCGTCAGCTACGGCTGGGAGCTTCCCACGGTGCGGGACCTGGAACTGCCGAGGCGCTGAGCCGCCGCCGCGACGTTACGCCGACGACGCGCCCGACTCGGCGGGATCGTCGCCCTCGACGGGCTCGATTTCCTCGGTCGGGTCGCCGAACGCGTAGACGGTGTTGTGGCCGGTCACCTCGACCTCGAGGAAGTCGCCCACGTCGACGCCGCGTTCGGTCGCGTTCTGGACGATTATCTGGCGGTACGCGGAGTCGCGGCACTTCACCGAGTCGCCGGTGCCCTCCTCGACGACGAGGACCTCGTAGCGCTCGCCGACCATCGACTCGTACGCCTCGCCGACGACCGTCATCTTCAGCTCCGACATCGCCTTCGACCGCTCCTTCTTGACCGTCCCGCCCAGTCCCTTCATGTCGGCGGCGTCAGTGCCGGGCCGCTTCGAGAAGCGGGTGACGTTGATCTTCTCCGGGCGGACCTCGGCGAGGAGGTCCATCGAACGCTCGTGGTCGGCCTCGGTCTCCGTCGGGAAGCCGACGATGAAGTCGGTCGAGAGCGTCCAGTGGTCGAGCCGGTCGTCGAACGTCTCGACGACCTCGCGGAACTTGTCGACGCGGTGCTGCCGGCGCATGTCCTCCAGCACGTCGTCGGACCCCGACTGGACCGGCGCGTGGATGAAGTCGTACAGCTCCTCGTTCTCGGCGAACACGTCGACGAGTTCCTCGTGGATGCCGTGGATGCCGCCGGGGTTCGCCATGCCGAGACGGACCCGGAACTCGCCGTCGATGTCGCAGATGCGGTCGAGCAGCTCCGGGAGCTTCCGGTCGCCGTCGTCCCAGCCGTAAACGCCGGTGTCCTGTCCCGTGACGCGGATCTCCTTCGCGCCGGCGTGGACCAGCGCGCGGGCCTTCTCGACGTTCTCCTCGACCGACGGCGAGTCGACCCGCCCGGTCGCGAACTTCGTGATGCAGTACGAGCAGTTGCTCATGCAGCCGCGCGCGATGGGGAGGAGGCCGACCACGCCGTCGAGGACCGGCTCGGCGTCGGGCGTGGTCGTCGGACACTCGCCGTTGAGCGCGTACGTCGGGACCTCGTCCCAGTGGAGGATCTCGGCGTCGATCCCCGCCTCGCGGAAGGCGTCCCCCTGCGCGAGCGCCATACAGCCGGTGACGACGAGGTCGGCCGTCGTCTCCTGGAGCTCTTGGGCGCGGCGGAGCATGTTCCGCTCCGTCTTCTCGACGACCGTACAGGTGTTGAGGATGGCGACGTCGGCGTCTTCGGGTCCGTCGGCCGGGCGGTGGCCGCCGTCGCGAAGCGCGCGCTCTATCTCCCGGCTCTCACCCCGGTTCGAACTACAGCCGTAGGTTTCGATGTGGTACGTCGCCATCGAGTATGCGTAGTAACTGACGCGCGGTCAAAAGGACGACGGATCGGGGGCGAGTGCCCAGCGTGCCGACGGTGGGAGTGGGATTCGAACCACGGTCGCTCCCTGTCGGTCGCTCTCTGATTCGAATCCCCGCACGAGATGCCCGCGGCGCGACATGCGCCGCGTGCCGACGGTGGGAGTGGGATTCGAACCGATGCGAGACGGTCGCCATCGCTCCGCTCCGGCGCTTGCGACTCGCAGGCTTCGAATCCCCGCACAAGATGCCCGCGGCGCGACGTGCGCCGCGTGCCGACGGTGGGAGTGGGATTCGAACCCACGAGGCCTTTCGGCCACCTGCTTTCCAAGCAGGCACGTTCGTCCACTCCGTCATCCCACCGGGCGAGCGGTCCCGACCGACGACGACGGGCCGCATACGCGTGCCGGTGCCTCCCGAGCCGGCGAAACGGGCGCCGGCCCGCCTCAGTTCTCGTCGTCGACGAGCTCGAAGAGGCTCCCCCAGTTTTCGGAGTCCCCGCTCTCGGGAAGCATGTCCCTGAGCTGGTGGAAGTCCGACGCGGGAACCTGCGACTGAACCACGTCCATGATCACTCGGGCGTGATAGGCCGCGTCGGCCGGGTCCGCCTGCTCGATCTCGCTCACTCGCTCGACGAACTCCCGCCAGTCGAAGCGCTGGCCGTGCTCGTGGACCGCGCCGGTCAGGTACCACTTGATCTCGATGGGAAGCGACGCGGCGAGGTCCTCTGCGTTCCCCTCCGGGATCCGCTGACCGAGCGTCATGAGCGTCGCCCGGATCGCCCGAACCGTCTCTCCCGTCCCAGGCAGTTCGAGCCTGTGCTGTACTTCGCCGGTGAATTCATCGAAGTTCATAGGTGAGCGTACTCGCCGAGAGGTTGTCAATAGACTTGAACGTTCTCACCGTCTGGAAACGAGCGTCCGGCCCCGTCCAGACGGCCGGAGTCCAGATTGCCGAGCCCCGAGAACGGGCAGCGAGTACTTGTGAGTGGATGACAACTGTCTAACCGGAGTAAGGCCAACGCCAGCGGTGAAACAGGCCCGCCCGACCGACACGGAAACACACCCACACTCATGGAAATTACAGACATCGTTTCGACGGAGTACGTGAAGCTTCCTCCCGACACACCGGTCTCAAAGCTCGTCGGGACGTTCGACGACCCGTCGGTCGCCGGAGTCGTCGTGTACGGAGAGGAGTTCGAGGGCGTCGTCACGAGACGGCAGCTCGCGAGCTCACAGCACCAGCCGGATCAAAAGCTCGAGTCGGTGGTCTGGAGCGTTCCCCGGGTCACACCTGACGAGGATGTCCGGCGGGTCGCACAGCTCATGATCGACGGGGGATCACGGCTGCTCCCCGTGTTCGACGACGACGAACTGATCGGCGTCGTTACCGCAGACGACCTGCTGGAGAGCGTCAAGCGGTTCCTCGACGCCGCCACGGTCGGCGAAGCGTACTCGCCCGATATCATCAGTATCGAACCGCAGACGAGCGTTGGCGAGGCGCTCAACGTCTTCCGCGAAAACCGGATCACGCACATCCCGGTCGTCGAGGACGACACGGCGGTCGGAATCCTAAGTCTCTACGACGTCATGGACCTGACGATTCGGGACACGGTTCGGAGTCAGGGCGGAGACGCGGGCGATACGCAGGCGAACGCCGACGGGGCGGCTGTCAGCGACGGGCGTACGCGGCGGGGCGGGTTCGGTGCCCGGGAAGGGGAACTGGCGCGAGTCATCGATCTGCCGGTTCGAGACGCGATGGTTTCGCCGGTGCGGACGATCGCGCCCGACCGGACGCTCGAAACCGCCGTGGAGGAGCTGTTCGAGATCGGCGGATCGTCGTTGGTCGTCGAGCGGGACGGTGAGCCGGCGGGGATCGTCACGAAAACGGACATCCTCGACTCGCTGACGTGGGAGGCGGACGAGACCCGCGCCGTCCAAGTGTACAACTCGGATCTCCTCGACGACGTGGAGTACGACGAGATCGTGGAGATGATCGAGAAGTTCGATGACAGGGACCACGGGATGGACATCCTCGATGCGAAAGTCCATCTTCACAAACACGACGAGAAGCTTCGGGGCACGCCGCTGTTGCTCGCCCGGATCCGACTCCACACGGACCGGGGTCTCTACCTCGCTTCGGCGGAGGGATACGGTGCGAGCCACGCGCTCAACGAGGCACGAGACGTTCTCGAACG
Source organism: Halorubrum sp. (assembly GCF_046498025.1). Lineage (NCBI taxonomy): Archaea > Methanobacteriati > Methanobacteriota > Halobacteria > Halobacteriales > Haloferacaceae > Halorubrum > Halorubrum sp. Next base: position 77,014 of record NZ_JAWOBM010000021.1, on the reverse strand, counting down.
TCAGATACGTGATAAAAAGACGCACGGGCGGAACAAGAAGCCCCGGAACGAGGAGTTCTGGGAGAAGCGGTTCGGATGGATACTCGAAGAGGCCGAGTGAGCGAGACGGCTCCGCTCTGCGCGGCGGTCTCTTCGATCACGACCGGGCTCGTTGACGAGCGGCCGAACGGACGCCGGCACGCTGCCGGGTCGGGCGGACGCTACTGCGTCGATTCGTAGATCTCCACGCCGGAGGAGGCGCCGATCCGAGTCGCGCCCGCGGCCACCATGTCGAGCGCCTCGTCGAAGGTGGATATCCCGCCCGAGGCCTTGATCTCGGTGCCCGAACCGACGGCGTCTCGGATCGCGGTTATCTCGTCGATCTCCGTCGGCCCGTCGTACCCGACGGCGGTCTTGACGAAGTCGGCACCGCCCTCTTCGACGAGCGCAGCGGCCCGCCGTATCTCAGACGGCGTCAGGGCGGGCGACTCGATGATGCATTTCAGCGTCGCCTCTCCGACCGCGTCCTTTACCGCCTCGACGTCGTCGACGACGAACTCGTGATCGCCGTTCGCGAACGCGGTCCTGTTCATGACCATGTCGAACTCGTCGACGTGCTCGCGGAGCGCTTCGACTTCGCTTCGTTTGGCCGCCGAGTTCTGTATCCCGTAGGGGAACCCGATCACCGCGACGACGTTCGCGTCCCCGTCGAGCAGTTCGCTCGCGAGCGCCGCGTGGTACGGGACGACGACGGCCGAGCAGAAGCCGTATTCGCGGACCTCCTCGCAGAGGGTCCGGATCGCCGCTTCGGTCGCCGTCGGGTCGACGTTCGTGTGGTCGATGATCGACGCGATCCGCTCGGGGTCTTCTCGGAGTGTGTCCTCCAGTGACATGTCTTCCCCTTGTGTTCGAGATGATAAGTATGTCCGCCGCTCGAAACGCACCGGCACGCCGTCGCTCACCCGGTGGGGCGACGAACCCGCGCGGGAGCGCGTGGACGTTGTCCACGCGTCAGAGCGCGAGAATCGGGTGGTTCGAGCCCTCACGAGCCCGTTTCGAGGTCGGCCGCTCGGTCTCAGTCCTCGGCGACCGCGGCCGCCGTGGGCGCGTCGGCGTCGGGGTCCGAGGCGGCCTCCGGCTCGGCGTCCGTCGGGCGCTCGGACTCGGGCACCGGCGCGTACACCGAGCGACGGGCGTCGCGGGGACACAGGCCCTCTTCGACGAGCCCGACGTCAGTGAGCTTCTCGACCGCGAACCGCACGGTGCGAGTGGAGAGGCGGGTCTCCTCGGCGAGTCCGGTCTGGTCGAACCGACCCTCCTCGTCGAGAACGTAGTAGACCAGTTTGGCGCTCGGCGGGAGCGGCGAAAGCAGCTGGCGGGCACTGTCGTCCATATAACTGGTACATGGGTGAGCCGTCAATAACCGTGGCCCGGGTGTGCGCGCCGGACGCACGCCACCCGCTTATTTATATACCGGTCCGCGCCGCTCGGATGGATCAGTCGCGGGCGGGAGACTCGGTTCGATCACGGGCGGGAGACTCGATTCGATCGCGGGCGAACGACTCGGTTCGATCGCCGGTCCGGAACTCGAACCGGGCGCCGTCGACGTCGTCGACCGTGAGCGTCCACCCGTGTGCGGCGGCGATCTCCCGGACGATCGCGAGCCCGAAGCCGGTCCCGTGCGGGTCGCTGGAGGTCCCGTACTCGACCGCCTCGTCGGGGTCGACGTGTCCCTCGAACCCCGCGCCGTCGTCCGCGACGGAGAACCCGTTGGAGAGCGGGCCGACGGTGACGGTGACACAGGAGTCCGAGTTTTCCCGGCTGTCAGTCGAGCCGTGCTCGACGCTATTGATGAACAGATTTTCCAACAGCGTCCGGAGTCGCTCCGGGTCGGCGTCCACCGTGACCGACTCGTCCGGAGCGTCCAACCGCGCGTCTGCGGTGTCGACGGTCTGCCAGGCCCGAGCGGCCGCCTCGGCCAGCTCGACCGGTTCCAGCCCGTCCACGGTCCGCCCCTGCCGCGCCAGCGTGAGGAGGTCGTCGATGAGCTGTTCCATCCGGTCGTGGGCGTCCCCGATTTGGTCGAGCTCGGCGAGCGCGTCGTCGTCGTCGACGAGCCCCCGCGCGAGACCGAGTCGCCCGGACGCGACGTTGAGCGGGTTCCGGAGGTCGTGCGAGACGAGTCCGGCGAACTTCTCCAGCCGGTCGATCTCGCGCCGGAGCGCGGCGTCGCGGTCCCGCAGCTGCGCCGTGCGTTCGGCGCCGTCGAGGGCGACGGTGACGTTCGCCGCGAGAACTCGGGCCAGCTGGATCGCGGTGTCGTCGAAGAAGCCCGGATCGCGGGAGCCGAGCGGCATCACGCCGTGATCGCCGAGCGGGACGACGAGCAGACTCCGCAGGTCCCCGTAGCCGACCGCGGTGTCGACGGCGTCGAGGTCGTCGACGAGGACCGGCTTCCCGCGGTCGAACGCCTCCCAGATCCGACCGTCGCCGGGACCGAACGCCGGGCGCTCGCCGAGCGCCGCCGTGGCCTCCTCGCTGATCGCGGTCGGCAGCAGCTCCTCCGCGTCGGGGTCGTACAGCCGGACCGCGCTGTTCGGGAACTCCAAGATGTCGATGGCCGCGCGCGTGGCGAGCGCGGCGATCTCCTCGCGGTCCTCCCCGCGGAACATCTCGCGCGTCGTCTCGTGGAGCTTCCGCAGCGTTCGTTCGACCCGCTTCTGCTCGCCGATGTCGGCGTAGACGCTGTATATGACCGTCTCGTCCCGGCGCCGCACCGGGATCACGTGCAGGATGAAGTCCCGGAGCCCGTCGGTCGTGCGGCGGCGGACCTCGAGGCGCGGCACGCGCTCCTGATCCAGGACGGTCTCGGGGTCGTGTCGGTCGGCGCCCGACGGGATGATCGCCTCGCGGATCTCGCGGTAGCCGTGATCGGCCGCCGAGTAGCCGAACGTCCGCTCGAACGCCTCGTTCGTCGCGTCGAGTCGTCGGTCGCCCCCGCCGAGCGCGACCGTCCTGACGGCCGGAAGCGGGAGGTCGTCGAACAGCGCCGTCAGGCGGTCGCGCTCCGCCCGGAGCGCGGTCTCGGTCTCGATCTGTTCGATCGCGTCGGCGGCGTGAGCGGCCAGCAGCTCCGCGAACTCCACGTCGCTCTCGTCGAACGCGGCGTAGCCGTCCGAGACGGCCTGCAGCACGCCGTAGGACCCGATCGGAACGCTGATCGCGGAGCGGATGTCGTCGGCGACCGGGTCGGCGACCGCGCTGCCCTCGGCTCGCCCGACGCCCGGACGGCCGCAGTTCTCCGGGTCCTCCAGGTCGTCCGGGTCGGCGGGGTCGACGGTGACGTTGTCGACCACCATCGTCCGCTCTTCCGCGGCCGTGGTCCCGACGACCCCCTCCCCGACCTCGAACACGCGGACCTCGTCGTCCGTGACGCTCTCCGAGAGCGCCGCTGGGACGAGCTCGTCGCCACGGCGACGGGCCGTGACGCACCGGTCGAACTGTAAGATGCCCTCCGCCGCGGCGACGGTCCGCTCGAACACGTCGTCCACGCGCTCGCACGCGACGACGTCCGCCGCGAACTCGTGGAGCGCGGTCACCTTCGCGTTCACCCCGTGGAGGTCGCGTTCGACCCGTCGACGCACCAGGGCGTTCTCGACGCTGTTCGCGAGCATCTCGTACCGGTCGCGCCCGACGCCCTTCTGGAGGTAGTCCGTCACGCCGGCGGAGATCGCCTCGCTCGCGATCTCCTCCGACCCCTTCCCCGTGAACAGCACGAACGGGAGCCCGGGGTCGACGGCGCGGACCTCGGAGAGCAGTTCGAGCCCGTTGGAGCCGGGCATATCGAAGTCGCTGACGACGCAGTCCACGCGGTCCGTTTCGACCGCGCCGAGCGCCTCCTCCGGCGCGGCGTACGTCACCGTCTCGACCCCGTCGACCAGCCGCTCGACGTGGACCGCCGCGAGGTCCGCGGCCCCGGGCTCGTCGTCGACGAAGAGGACCCGCCGCGGACCCCCGCCGGCCGGCTCCGAGCGGTGGAACGCGTCGGTGGCGGGACCGTCGGCTCCGTCCCGGTCGGGGGTGTCCATGGGCGTCGGTCGCTCCACCGGTAATTTTAGCTTACGCTCCGATCCCCAGGTCTGAGAACCGCAGGAAAAAAGAGCGGGGGACGTACCGTCCGCCGTCGCCTACAGGAAGTCCTCGACGTGGTCGGCGACCTCCTCGGGGGTGTCGCCGACGGGGACGCCGGCGTCGTTGAGCGCGTCGATCTTCGACTGCGCGGTGCCCGTCCCGGAGCCGGAGACGATGGCGCCCGCGTGACCCATCCGCTTGCCCGGCGGCGCCGTGCGTCCGGCGATGAAGCCGGCGACCGGCGTGTCCATGTGCTCGCCGATGAACTTCGCGGCCTGCTCCTCGTCCTCGCCGCCGATCTCGCCGCACATCACGACGGCGTCCGTGTCGCCGTCGGCCTCGAACGCCTCCAGGGCGTCAATGAAGGAGGTGCCGATGATCGGGTCGCCGCCGATGCCGATGGCGGTCGACTGGCCGAGCCCGCGCCCGGTGAGGTTGTCCACGACCTGATAGGTCAGGGTGCCGGAGCGGGAGACGAGCCCGACGTTGCCGTCGGCGAAGATGTTGCCGGGCAGGATGCCGAGCTTCGCCTCGCCGGGCGTGATGATCCCCGGGCAGTTCGGGCCGATCAGGCGCGTGTCCGTCTCGCTCAGCCGCTTGTTCACCTTGGCCATGTCCTGCGTCGGGATCCCCTCGGTGATCGCGACGGCCAGGTCGAGATCGGTGTCGAGCGCCTCGAAGATGGCGTCGCCCGCGAACGCCGGCGGGACGAAGATGACGGATGCGTCCGCGTCCTCCGTCTCGACGGCCTCGTCGACGGTGTCGTAGACCGGGACGCCGTCGACCTCCTGGCCGCCCTTGCCGGGCACCGCGCCGGCGACGACGTCGGTGCCGTACTCGATCATCTGGCCGGCGTGGAACTTCCCCTCCCCGCCGGTGATCCCCTGTACCACGACGCGCGTGTCGTCGTCGACGAAAATGCTCATTGGGTCACCTCCTCCGCGTTCTTGACCGCACGCTGGACCGCGTCCTCCAGCGTCTCTTCGACCTCGATCAGGTCGGTGTTCAGGATCTCCATCCCCTCCTCGGCGTTGGTCCCGGCGAGCCGGACGACGACCGGCTTCGGGATCTCGTCGAACTCCGCGAGCGCCTCGTTGATCCCGGTGGCGACCTCGTCGCCGCGGGTGATCCCGCCGAAGATGTTGAACACGACGCTGTCGACGTTGGGGTCGGAGAAGACCATGTCGAGCGCCTTCGTGACGCGCTCGGCCTTCGCGCCGCCGCCGATGTCGAGGAAGTTGGCGGGCTTGCCGCCGTAGTAATCGACCAGGTCGAGCGTCGTCATCACGAGTCCGGCGCCGTTGCCGATGATGCCGACGTTGCCCGACAGGCGGACGTAGTCGAAGCCGTACTCGCCGGCCTTGCGTTCGAGGTCGTCCTCGTAGGACTCCTCGGCCAGTTCGGCCAGCTCGGGCTGACGGAACAGCGCGTCCTCGTCGATGTTCATCACGGCGTCGGCGGCGGTCACGTCGCGGTCGCTCGTGATCATGACGGGGTTGACCTCGATCTCGGAGGCGTCGTTCTCCTCGTAGAGGTCGTACAGCGTCGTCAGGATCGACGCGACGTCGAGCGCGACGTCGGCGTCGACGCCGGCATCGTACACGACCTTGCGGGCCTGGTACGGGTGGAGCCCGAACGCGGGGTCGACGTGCTCGCGGGCGATGGCGTCGGGGTTCTCCTCGGCGACCTCCTCGATGTTCACGCCGCCCTCCGTCGACACCATCAGGACGGGCTCGCCTGCGCCGCGGTCCATGGTGACGCCGACGTACAGCTCGTCCACGAAGTCGACGCCCGCCTCGACGAGGACCGAGTCGACGGTGTATCCCTTCAGGTCCATCCCGAGGATCTCCTCGGCGTACCGCTCGGCCTCCTCGCGGTCGGTGGCGATCTTGATGCCGCCGGCCTTGCCGCGGCCCCCAACGTGGACCTGCGCCTTGATCGCGGCCGGGTAGCCGATCTCGTCGACGGCGTCGATCGCCTCGTCGACGGTCGTCGCGAGCCGGGAGTCCGGGACCGGGATCCCGGCGTCGGCGAAGATAGTCTTCGCTTGATGTTCGTGTAGTTTCATCCGTTTCGAAGGCGGACCGACGGCGGCTTAAATGGTGCCGATTCGGCGCGAGCGGTGGATACGGTGCTCGGAAGTGACGGCGACCGGCGATCGGACACGACCCGGTGACAGTGCGGCGTGTTCGGTCGACGCTTCGACTGATCAGTTATACACGAGCGACGAGTATCGACGGGAAGCGTCTCCGAAGCCTCGGCTGCTTGTATATAAATGGTCAACTGTAGACGGACGGTGAACACCGCCAAAGCCCCCAGCCTCGCGGCTGCCCCTTTGAGTCCCACCCGCACAGCAACCGCACCTCACACCTCCCCAACCTCGGCCGACGGCCCGGTGCGGTCGGAGCCGCACCGGACCGCCGCCTCCCTCGCGCTCGGTTCGCGCCGCGGGCCGGCGCTCGCCGGAGCGCGCCACCGCCCCGTTAATTTATAAATAGTCGTCGGTACCGCGAATACGACCGATCGAATGGTCGACCGCGACGTCGGTTCAGCGAAAACTGACCGGAGGCCACACCCCGAATCCGCCGTCGTTCAGTCCTCGTCGCCGAGGATGACGCGGTGGGTCATCGCCTCGGGGTCGAGCACCTCGTCGGCCTCCGCCTCGGTGAGGTAGCCGGCCTCGACGGCGGCCTCGCGGACGCTCTTCCCCTCTTTCAGCGCCGTCTTCGCGACCTTCGACGCCTTGTCGTAGCCGATCGCGGGGTTCAGCGCGGTCGCGAGCGCCATCGACTGCTCGACGCGGGTCTCGCAGTGCTCCTCGTTGGCCTCGAGCTTCGCGACGAAGCGCTCGCCGAACGTCTCCGCGGCGTTCGAGAGCAGCGCCGCCGATTCGAGGAAGTTGTGGGCGATGACGGGTTTATAAAGGTTCAGGTCGATCTCGCCGCGGGCGGCGCCGGCGGAGATCGCGGCGTCGTTGCCGACGACCTGCTTGTGGACCTGGTTGACGGACTCGGCGACGACCGGGTTGATCTTGCCGGGCATGATCGAGGAGCCGGGCTGGTTCTCCGGTTGTTCGATCTCGCCGAGCCCGTTGCGCGGGCCGGACGCGAGCAGCCGCAGGTCGTTGGCCATCTTGTTCATGCTGCCCGCGATGGTCCGGAGCGCGCCGTGCGCCTCCGCCATCGCGTCGTGGGCCGCCTGCGCCTCGAAGTGGTCGACGGCCTCGCGGAACGGCGTCCCCGTCTCGTCGGAGATGTACTCCGCGGCGAGCCCGGGGAAGTCGGGGTGGGTGTTGAGCCCGGTGCCGACCGCGGTGCCGCCGAGGGCCAGCTCGCGGAGGTTCGACTGGACGCGCTCGGCGCGCTCGATCCCCTTCGCGGCCTGCGTCCGGTAGCCGCCGAACTCCTGCCCGAGCCGGATCGGCGTCGCGTCCTGCAGGTGCGTCCGGCCGGTCTTGACCACGCCGTCGAACTCGGCCTCCTTCGCCTCCAGCTCGGCGTGCAGGGTCTCGAGCGCGGGCACCAGGTCCTTCTCGACGGCCTCGAGGGCGGCGACGTGCATCGCCGTCGGGATCACGTCGTTGGACGACTGGCCGTAGTTGACGTGGTCGTTCGGGTGGACGACGCGGTCGCCGATCTCGGCGCCGGCGATCTCGGCGGCGCGGTTGGCGATCACCTCGTTGGCGTTCATGTTCGAGGAGGTCCCGGAGCCGGTCTGGAACACGTCGACCGGGAACTGGTCGTCGTGCTCGCCGGCGATCACCTCGTCGGCGGCGGCGACGATCGCCTCCGCGGTGTCCTCCGCCAGCAGGTCGAGGTCGCGGTTCGCCTGCGCGGCCGCCTTCTTCACGACGCCGAGCGCGCGGATGAACCGCCGGCTCATCGGGATCCCCGAGATCGGGAAGTTCTCGACCGCGCGCTGGGTCTGTGCGCCCCAGTAGGCGTCGGCCGGCACCTGCATCTCTCCGAGGCTGTCCTCCTCCGTGCGGTAGTCCTCGCTCATGCGCGACGATTCCCGCGAGCCCCGGTAAAAGCTATTGGATGCGGGCCACCCCGCCGGAACACCCGCGGTCGGGGTCGGAGACGCGGGCCCTCGCGATGTCGGAGACGCGGGCCCCCTCTCGATCGTCGATCAGTACGCGATGAGCGCGACGGCGACGACCGCGGCACCGATGCCGGCGACGTCGGTGACGGCGAGCGAATCGCCGAGCACCGCGACGCCGAGCCCCGCGGCGACGACGAAGTACAGCGCCGTGATCGTGGTCGCGACGCCCGCCGCGCCGGCCTGCAGCGCGGCGTAGTACGCGACCGCGCCGATCCCGGAGGCGACGCCCGCCAGCGCCGCGATTCCGATCGCGGTCGGGTCGTTCCCGAAAACGGTCGTCCCCCGGTGAAGGATGTACAGCCCGGCGACGCCGACCCCGACGGTGTACGAGACGATCATCGCCGCCTCCGGCGCCATCGACCGCGTCGCGACGTCCGCGAACACCGCCCAGAACCCCCACGCGACCGCGGCGAGAAGCGCGAGTCCGACGACGTGGTTCACCGCGCGCCCTCACTCCCCCTCGACGGGGAACAGCCCCGCCTCGCGGAGCGCCGGCGCGAGGCTCCCGTCGCCGTGCTCGGCGTAGTCCGCCGGGGTGTACGTCTTGATCTCCAGGGCGTGGACGGACCGGGTCATGTGGTCGCCGACGGAGTCGTACACGCGCTGGTGCTGGTCGACGAGCGACTCGCCGTCAAAGGCGGGGGAGACGACGACGGCGGCGAAGTGCGCGTCCTCGTCCTCGTCGTTGTGGATCCGCGGGGCCGTCACGCGGGCGACCGCGTCCGGTATCTCCGCCTCGATGAGGTCCTCGATCTCGGCCGGTTCTATCGTCATACCTCGACTCGGACCCGCCTCGACAAAAAGCGACCGCAACGCGACCGAGCGGATCGAGCGGACGAGACCGGCGATGCCGACGAGACGACCTGAACGACGTGGCGTTCGCGCCGATCCGAGGCGCTCGCTGCACCGTCAGCCGTCGCCCGTCTCCCCCGTGACCGCTCGCCGAAACGTCGGACGAGCGATGTCGGCGACGACGCGGAGCCGTCCGACGACGAGGAGATACCAGGCGACCAGGATCGCGATCCCGAGGAGAGCACCGACGAGTCGACCCGCGACCGCCTCTATCGGGAGGGCGAGCGACTCCCGGACGGTCGTGCTGCTCGTCGTCCGGAGGAGGCTCGCCGGCTGGGGGTTCGTCCCGACGAGCACTCCCGCGAAGTTGAATCCGAAGTGGATCCCGACCGGAACCGAGAGGTCGCCGCTGAGGACGTATCCCAGCCCGAGGAGGATCGAGAGGCTTCCCATCATCAGCCCGACGGTCGGGCCTTTCGCGGCCGCGTGCGTCAGGTAGAACACGCCCGAGGCGGCGAGCACGCCGACGCCGGCGGCCAGCCAGCGCGGAACCGACGGGACGCCGTCGAGCCCCTCGGTCACGTTGGTGATCAGGTACCCCCGGACGAACAGCTCCTCGGGGACGACGAAGATCAGCTGGAAGACCGCCCCGCCCACTGCGAGCAGGGGCCAGACGAGCGGATCGCGTGGGGTCGCGACGCCGGCAAACTCGTAGTAGCCGAAGGCGATGCCGCCGCCGACGGCGAGGAGCGTGATTCCGCCGCCGAGCGCGGTGCCGCCGATCAGCCCCCGCCACCAGCCTCGGTCGACGCTGAGCCCGAGGTCGGCGAGCCGCCGGCGGTCGATCAGGAGGGCGGCGAGGATGACCGCGAGGGAGAGACCGATCGCGTTGGGGAGATGTCGGCCGATCATGTTGACGACCTGAACGAGCGCTCCGTCGCCCGCCAGGAGCGTCGGTCGAAACTGGTTCCCAGCTCCCGCGAGCACCACGAACAGCGCGAAGGCGATCGCGATCCGGATCGGGGCTCGCAGCCGGCGGTCGGTCTCGTTCCACGCGAGCCGGAAGGGCAGGCGCAGTCGCTGGTCTTCACCACGGAGGGCCGAGCGGATGGAGGGTTTCCGCATGAGTGCTAACAGCCGGAGAACCGTGAAAAATCCACACGTCGCCGACAACGTTACCTCTTGACGGATCGACACGAATCGACCCTCGGCGACCGACTGCGCCATCGACACCGAACGGGTCCTCGGCGAACTCGAGCTCACGCGGACGCTGACGATGCAGATGACGGCGGTCGGGTCGCTCGGGCTGCTCGTCGCGTGGGCGTTCTTCGCCGGGCCGCACGAGGCTGCGACCGGTGCCCTCGTCTCGCTCCGGTTCGCGCCCGCGACGCTCGGCTGGATCGCGACGCCGACCGACGTGGTCGCGGTCGGCGCGCTGGTCGAGCTGACGTACGCTCTCCTGTGGGCCTACCGTCGGTCAAGGGCGCCGATCGCCGGTCCGCCGTCCGCCGATCCGCCGTAGCGCGAGCGCGGGTGCACGACGGCGCGAATCTCTTTTCGCGCCTCTCGGTACGGTGAACGATCATGGCAGACATTAACAAGCGGGAGAAACAGGAGCGGCTGAAACGCGAGTACGAGGAGACTCGGGAAGCACTCCGGAGGTACACCGAGCGGTACTGCGTGGTGTGCCAGACGCTCGCGAACGCGCCGGAGCCGGAGACGACGTGGGAGTTCTCGTGGGGGGCCGCGGTCCGACTTGCCTCAGCGCTCAAAGACGAGCCCGTAGTGGAACGGCGGGAGGTCCACCTCCCGGGCGAGCCGCAGGTCGCTGGCGTCCTCGACCGCGCGCCGCGTCGCCTGGGGACCCAGCCGCAGGTCGGTCGGCGGGCCGCGGGGCTCGCCGCCGATCGTCGTCTCCTCGCGCGGCCGGTCGCGCCAGTTGACGACGACGAACCGACCGTCGGCCGCGAGCGCGGCGGCGACCCCCGCCACGAACGCCGCGCGGTCGTCGATCCCGTGGAAGGCGTTGGCGAGCAGCGCCACGTCGACCGGCTCGGGGAGGAGGGCGGCGAGGTCCCGGGCGTCCCCGCGGACCGGCACGACGGTGTCGATCCCCTTCGCCGCCGCGAGCCCCTCCAGCTCCGCGAGCAGCGACTCGTCGAGGTCGACGGCGTACACGGACGCCGGGCTCGCGATCCGGGCGGCCGGCAGGGCGAAGTAGCCGTTGCCGCAGCCGATCTCGGCGACGCGGTCCCCCGACCTCACGCCGAGTCGTCGGAGGGTCTCGCCCGGCGTCGGCCAGACGCGCCCCCACCAGTCCCAGTCCGGCTGGCCCGTGTTCCGGAATCGGTCCATACGCGCCGGTCGCGATCGGCCGGCTTAGCGATTGGGATCCGAGCGACGACGGCCGCGAGGCGGATCTGTCGCGACCGGCTGCCCGGCGGACTGGCGAGTGGGAAGGGGTTTGTCGTCGGAGCCGAAACGACCCTCCCAGATGTCTCACCGGGACGACCTGCGCGAGGCGGCCGACGCCCTCGACAGCTCCGTCGTCGTCTGCGGTCTCGGCGCCTACGCCGACCGGCTCGCCGGCTCGACGTTCGACGACGCGCGGTACGCGGCGGCGGCGGAGCTCCTGGCGGCGGCGAGCGAGGGATCGTCCGACGGGTCCCGGCCCGCGGCGGTCGTCGTCGCGCTCGATCCCGACGACGTCGGTGAGGGGGACGAGCCGGTCGAGACGCTCCGTGCGCTCGACGCGCTCGACGCGTTCTCGGTCGCGGTCGTCCCCGCGGCCGCCGCCGAGGGCGACGCCCTGGCCGCGGTTCGGCGGTCCGTCGACGCGGTGGTGCTCGCCGAGGGAACGGCCGTCGAGGCGGCCGTCCGCGCGTTCCTCGCGACGGTCCAGGAACCGGGGTTCGTCAACCTCGACCTCACCGACGCCGAGACGGTGCTCTCGGCCGGCGTCGCCGCGCTGGGGACGGGGAGCGCCGACCGCGACGCGCCGGGAACCGCGGTCGCGGCGGCCTTCGACGGGCTCCCCGAGGGAGTCGACGCGACCGACGCGAGCGCGGTGCTCGTGGACGTCGTCGTCGACCCGGCGACGAGCGTCGCCGCCGCGACCGACGTGATCGCGGCGGTCCGCGAGCGGATCGGCGCCGACGCCAACGTGATCTGGGGCGGCGCGGTCGACGAGGCGGCCGCGGACGAGCTCGCCGTCCGGCTCGTCGTCGCCGGCGTCCGCCACGCCCCGCCGCTGGCGGCCGGCGACCCCTGCCCGCGCTGCGGCGAGCCGCTGTCGACGTACCGGTTCGGCGCCCGGGAGACGCTCTCCTGTGACGCCTGCGGCTACTCGGGTATCGCGGTGCGGCGCGGCTGACGGTCGCTGACTCGGCCGGTCGTGATGACCCGAAGTCACGCGGTCGCGGTGGGTCCGGGTCAGGCGAGGACGACCGCCTCCGGGTCGGGCCAGTCGCAGAGCGAGTCGTCGTAGAGCGTCTGCCGCTGGAGTCGGACGTACGCGCGCTGTGCCGACCGGACCGCCTCGGCGGGTGTCGCCCCCTCGTCGAGGGCGACGTCGACGGCCGACCGCTTCCAGGCGGCCGGCGTCCGCCCGGTCTCGACCCGGCTCCGGAGCGGGGAGAGCGCCGCGGCGATCTGGTCCGCGGTGCAGCCGTGCTCCTCCAGCCCGGTCGTCGCGGCCGCGAACAGGTCGTCGTACAGCCGCTCCGTCTCCGTCGTCTCCGCCCCGTCGGCCGTGATCCACGTCATGTCGGCGTCGAGCCCGTCCCGGGCGGCCGCGTAGAAGTTCTCCTCGGCCCGTTTCCACGGGAGGTCGACGATCGGGTGATCGCGCTCCCCGAGCCCCCGCATCGCCCCGCCGAAGGCCGCGAGAACCGCCACCGAATCGGACATCGTCGGCTGTCCGGCGATCGGTCGGAACTCGATGCGGGCGCTGGCGCTCCCCGCGGTCGCGCCGTCGAACACGGGCCTGACCCACCGCCAGTAGCTCCCGTGTTTGTGTCGGAAGTGGACGAACTCGTCGTCGAAGCGGCCCTCCGCCTCGATGTCCGCCGGGACGAGGACCGGGTCGGAGGCGATCCGGTCGATGACCTCGCTCAGGGTCTCGAAGTCGCCGGGGAACTTCACCTTCCGGTCCCGTCCGGACGGGTTCATCATCTGCTCGTACACCGGGATCCGGTGTTCGGCGTACCCGTCACTCACGAGCAGCTCGCGGTCCGGGCCGGGGTCGTCGTAGAGCGCGGGCGGGAGGAACGGCGAGTTGACGGCGAGCGCGAGCAGCGGCCCCGCGAGCCGCGTCGCGATCCGATGATACTTGGGGAGGTCCGCGGCGCGACGGGGCTGATAGTGGGGCTGGATCGACGTGGTGAGGCTGACCGGTCCCGCGCTGTCGGCCTGGATCCTCGCGCCGGGGACGTCGATCCGGCTGGCGATCATCCGCTCGTCGTCGACGCTGGCGAACCCGTGGTACCGAACCCCGTTGCTGACGTTGATCCCCAGCGTCAACCCCTCCTCGCGGGTGGCCTCGGTCAGGTAGTCCTCGGTCGACCCCTCCGCCGGTCCGATCGTCCACATGCCGTCGCTCACGACGCGGATCCCGTCCTCCGCGGCGCGCCGCTGGAGCGCGTCCACCTTCGCGGTCACGTCCGCTCGGACGGCGTCGATGCCGCGGCCGGTGAACGGGTGAACCGCCGAGTTCAGCTCCGCGTTGTGGAGTCCGAGCTCCCGATCGAACCCGACACAGCCCAGGAGGGACCGCGGGATCCGCCGGAGGTGTCCCGTCTCGCTGTCGACGGCGTAGAACTCGTACTCGAGTCCCGTCGTCACCTGCTCGTTGTCGAAGGTCCCCGCGTCCACGTGGTCTCGAATCACGTCCGCCTCCTCGCGAACCCGCTCGTTGAACGCCTCGACTTCGACATCGGCGAGACTCTTCAGTCGTTCGACCGGGTCGTCACCCTTGCCAGTCATACGCACACGTACTCCGGAATCGGATATGAAAGTACCCCTGAGACGACGGGAACGGCCGGGTCGTCACGGGTCCGCGTCCGGCGGACTCGCGAGCGAACCGCCGGTCAGTCGTCGGACGGCGCCGACGAGGGAGAGTGCCGCGCCGCCTTGACCGGCTTCGCCAGGACGTCCTTCCGACCGGCGTCCAGCTCCGAGAGGACGTAGACGATCCCGTACAGCAGGGCCGCGCCGACCGGTAGCAGGACCACCGGAGTGATCCCGGTGACTCCCCACGTCAGCAGCAGCAGCGCCGAGACGGCGAGGACGGTCACCGCGTAGTACATCTGCGTCCGCACGTGGTCGATGTGGTCCGCCCCCGTGAACGTAGACGCGAGGATGGTGGTGTCGGAGATCGGCGAGCAGTGGTCGCCGAAGATCGCTCCGCTGAAGATCGTCCCGACGGCCACCGGCAGCAGCGCCGCGGTGCCGCCGCCGACGCTCCACGCCAGCGGGATCGCGATCGGCGTCACGATCGCCATCGTCCCCCACGACGTGCCGGTGGAGAACGCGACGAGCGCGGCTGCGAACAGCACGACGAGCGGAAGCAGCGTCGGGGTGACGAACGACTCGGCGACGTTGGTGACGTAGACGCCGGTTCCGAGTGCGGTGGTGACCGTCCCGATCGTCCACGCCATGACGAGGATCGAGAGCGCGGTCAGCATCATGCTGAACCCGTCGATGACCGTCTCCATCGCCTCGTCGAGGGAGGCGACGCCGCTCCCCACGCCGAGCGTGATCGCGACCGCGACCATCGTGAACGTCCCCCACAGCAACGCGTCGACGAACTCCGCGTTCCCGACGATCTCGAGGGTCGAGGCGCCGGCGTCCGACGCCGCGATCCCGGTGTAAAACGCCCCGCCGATGACGACCGCGATGAGCGACGCCACCGGGACCAGGAAGAACCGCAGCTGCGGCGAGTCGGTCAGCAGACCGCCGAGGCTCTCCTCCGCGCTCTGCATCGGGACCGCGTTGTCCCGGAGCAGCTTCCCCTCCGTCCACGACCGGTGTTCGGCCGTGAGCATCTCGCCAAAGTCGCGCTGGCTGAGGACGATGATCCCCACCATCGCCACCGCCAGGATGCAGTAGACGTTGAACGGGACGCTCTGGATGAACAGCGCGAACGCGCCGGGGACCTCCCCCGAACCGGCCGAGATACCCGCCGCGTCGTACCCCTCGCGGATCATGCTCAGCTGGTAGACGACCCAGCTGGAGATCCCGAACGTGGCGACGGGCGCGGCCGTCGAGTCGATGATGTACGCGAGCTTCTCGCGGGACATCTGCATCTCGTCGGCCATCTCGCGCATCGTCGTGCCGACGATGGCCGTATTCGAGTAGTCCCCGAAGAACCACAGCATGCCGAAGACCCACGTCGCCCCGCCGACCTTCCGCTGGGAGTCGAGCCGCGACGTCGCGGCGTTCGCGATCGCGGAGGCCCCGCCGAGCCGCCAGATGAGCGCGACGCCCGCGCCGAGGAACAACACGATCAGCATGATCTTCGCGTTGAACGTGCTCTCTCCGATCGAGGAGACGACCCAGTTGAGCGACTGGACCACGCCGAGGTCCGCGGCGTAGATCACGGCACCCGACCAGATGCCGAGGAACAGCGAGAGGATCGGCTTGCGCGTGACCATCGCGAGCACGATCGCGAACAGCGGCGGAAACAGGGAGATGGCCCCGTACGTCTCAGCCGCCATAGTTCACCTCACAAACGGGTACGATAGTCGGATGAAGATCCGTGTCCGGCAATTTTACCCCCGTATCAGTGCGCGGTTTGGGTGGCATTTTCGACTCGCACTGACCGCTTGTGTATAATAAGCGTGTTCCACCGTAGAGTACCACACAACATTAGTTATTAATATACTACTGATACCTTATAATGCCCGCCGCGGCGCCGCTCCGTTCCGGGCGTGTCGGGGAAAAACGGGCGATAGCACCGGCGTCTCGCAGATCGGCGAGCGCCGCCTCTCCCTGCGGCGGGGTGGCTGATATCCGGCCGTCGCTCACCGCCCGCGGCCGAGTCGCCCGTCCGTCGACGGAACGCCGTCGCTGACGGTCCGAGCCAGCGCCTCGATTCCGTCCTCGATGGCCGCCGGCGCCGCGTGGCTAAACGAGAGCCGAGCGAACCGGTCGCCGTCGTCGCCGGCATAAAAGAACGATCCGGGGAGGTAGGTGACGCCGGCGTCGATGGCCTCGGGCAGCATCGCCTCGGTGTCGGTCCCGTCGGGGAACTCGATCCAGACGAAGAACCCGCCGCTCGGCTCGCTCCAGCCCACGTCCGGCGGCATGTACGCGTCGAGGCTCGCGAGCATCCGATCCCGCCGCTCCTCGTACCCCTCACACAGCCGTGACACGGCGCGGTCGAGCCGGCCGTCCGCGCAGTAGGTGTCGATCAGGCCGCGGGTGAAGCTCGGCTCGCCGCCCGCGTCGATCCGGTCGAACTGCGCCGCGGTCCGCTCGTCGGCGACGATCCAGCCCGTGCGGACGCCGGGCGCGATCGTCTTCGAGAAGGTGTTTATCCGGACCGTGCGGTCGGCGCTGTCGAGCGCCTTGAGCGGCGGTCGGTCGACCCCGTCGTACCGGAGCCGCCCGTACGGGTCGTCTTCGAGCACGACGAAGTCGTGCGTCTCGGCGAGGTCGAGGAGCAGCTCGCGCCGGTCCGTCGCCATCGTGACGCCGGTGGGATTCTGGAAGTCGGGAATCGTGTACACGAGCTTCGGCCCCGGTGCGCCGCGCTCCGCGCGGGCCGCGAGGTCCTCGGCGAGCGCGTCGACGTCGAGCCCCTCCTCGTCCACGTCGACGCCGGTCACCGTCGCGCCGTGGTTCCGGAAGATGCCCAGCGCCCCCATGAACGTCGGCGCCTCGACGACGACCTCGTCGCCCGGCTCGAGGAACACCCGACAGACCGTGTCGATCGCCCTGGTCGCGCCGTTCGTCAGGTGGATCGCGTCGGTCGAACAGTCGATGCCGCGGTCCCGCGCCCGGTCGACGATGACGTCGCGGAGTCCGGCGGCGCGGTCGCCGCCGCCGTACTGGAGCGCTCGGTCCGGCTCGGCAGCCAGGAGGGACTCGGCGGCGGAGACCAGCTCCCCGTTCGGGAGCGACTCCGGATACGGGAACCCGAAGGCGAGCGGAACCGCGTCGGCGTTCTGGATCGATCGCCAGTCGCCGTAGACGCCGCTCCCCATGGTGTCGCGGACGGTGTCGGTGAAGAGGTGTTCGATGCCGTGTTGTGTCATCGTCAGTTATACGACAGAATCATCCACGGTCAGATAAATCTACTGCGAAATAGGCAGATACGCGATCAGATATTCTCGACGAGTGGCGTGAGCCGATCAGTCGCCGCCGTGAGCCGATCAGTCGCTGTCGTGAGTCGATCAGCCCCGAGGGGTCGGACCGGTGCCCGCGAAGCGGGTCGCGGTCGCACCGGCGCCACCCGCAGTGGCGGTGAGGCCGCTGACCGCCCCGATACCGCAGTGCGGCGCGGGGGGATCCGTCGGTCGGTCAGCCGCCGGACCCCTCCGCCGCCTCCGGGGGGAGCCAACGGACTCGCTCGGTGTCGAACTCGACCTCCGCGCGCTCCACGCGGTTCCGAACGGTCGCGAGCTGCGGGTCGGCGGTATCGAGCCTGACCACGCAGGTGTACCCGTCGCCCACGTCCGCGGCGACCGATCTCACGTCCGACTTGACCCGCCCGGCGTGCTCCGCCGGGGAGTAGGTTTCCGTCGACTCCGCCGGGTCCCGGTACCCGGTCCCGGAGATTATCCTGAACGCCTCGCAGGCGTCCGGGTGGCGCAGCAGTACCTCGCAGAAGCGTTCGGCGTCGACCTCGCCGAGGAACCGTCCGTCCTCGCGGACGGTTCGCTCCGTTCGATACGTGTGACCCTCGCCCGACTCGCCGTCAGTTCGGAGGCGATCCGAGGTGTCGTCCGCGAACTCCATGACACTTGATAACACGTAATGGCTAGACGCTAAAGTATCTTACTGGGCGTTCGGAAGGTGATTTACGGCGGATTCGACGATCCGATGTCGGTTGGAGCCGCGAACGCGACGGTCGCGAACACGACGGTCACGACCGCGACGGCCGAGAGGCGTATCGCGTCCGCCGGCGGGCGGGACGCGACGGTAATTTTCTTTGAATATGGGGCCGTAGCCCCGCGCGCATGTACGGGACGACTCTGATCCCGACTGGCGGTAGCGACGCCGCGTTCGCGGCCGTGGACGACGCCGTCGAGGTCACGGCGCCCGACGGGACGGTCCACGTCCTCGGCGTGGTGGAGGACCTCCCGACCTACGAGCGATCGGGGGCGCCGGGGAGGGCCGACAACGACGGCGAGGAACAGCGGCTCCGCCTCGAGGCGGCCGTCGGGCGGATCGAGACCGAGGTGACGGCGGCGGGCCTCGACTGCGAGACCCGCATCGCGGAGGGGGTCCCGTCGCGCGAGATCGTCACGTTCGCGGACGAGGTCGGCGCCGACGCGATCGTCATGGGGACTCGGAGCGCGGCGGACGCCGCGGGCGACCTGCTCGGCAGCACGACGGAGCGCGTCCTCCGCGACGCGTCGACGACGGTCGTCTCGGTCCCGGCGACCGCGTAGCGCTCTGACGCGTCCCGCACCCGACCCCGACACCTATTCGCACGCGGATCGAGGAGGGCGGCGTATGAGTCCGTTCGAATCCGCGGCGTCCGCGACGGTCCGACGCCGGGTGGGCGAGCCGTGAGCGACGACGGGCTGCTGGGATCGCTGTCGCTCGTCGGACTGTTGAGCCTCTGTTGTATCGGATTCGGCGGTCTGGCCGGCGGCGCCGCCGTCGCGGGCGGCACCGCGTCGGTGAGCGTCGTCACGACGGGCGCGACGGGAGCCCGGGGCGCCCTGATCTCCGGGCTCGTCACGTTCGCGACGGTGTTCGTCGCCGCCGCGGTGCTTCGGTGGCGGTTGAACCGGTGAGACGGCGATCGGCGGTCAGCGCTGGGGGTCCTCCGGCGCGCCCCGCGGCTCGCGGTTCGGCGCCGCTCCTCGGGGCGCGGGAGCCGCCTCCTCGCGGTACAGGCTGAGGAGCTCCTCGAGGACGACCGCGTGTCGGTCGCCCGGGACGTACTGGTGGTCGATGAAGTCCTCGGCGTCGCTGACGTTCCCGCGGAGCGCGAGCTTCCTGACGAAGGCGACGGACTCGAAGAACGGCGGGTGGTCCGCGTCGGCGTCGCCGCCGAGTTCGCGCTCCGCTTCCGGCATCACCTCCGCTTTGATGTCCTCGTAATCGATCGTCTCCGGCTCGTAGTCGTCGACGACCTGATTCAACACGTAGTCGGTCGAGAACCGGTAGAACTCTGACTTGCTCTCGAACTGTCCGCTCTCAACCAGCGACTCGATCTCGCCGACCACCGACTCGGGAAACCGGACCGTGCTCTTCACCATGGATTCACCAGTCGGCCCCACACGTATTATGCTTTTGTCAGATTGCCTGAAACGTGTCCGTGGGTGGCGGCCAGCCCGACCGACGCGTCGCGGCCCGGCGCCGGCCGTCCGGGCGTCCGATGTACTGGATTTATATTTCCCAACTCGTAAGACAGCTATCATGACTCCGTACGAGGCGTTCGACCGCGACGTGGAGGTGAACGGTCGAACGGTCCTGTCGGTCGTCGAGAGGGGGATGGGACGGTTCTCCGACGCGTACCGCGAACGCGCGATCGCCGCGCTCGCGGAGGAGGGAATCCGGGACCCGTCTCCCGACGAGTGGTACCCGCAGCAGGCGTGGCTAGACGCCTTCGAGACCATCGCGACGGACCTCCAGCCGCACGTCCTCGACCGCCTCGGCGAGCAGCTCCCCGACGTCGCCGACTGGCCGGACGAGTCGGCGACCGTCCCCGCCGGGCTCCGCGGTATCGACGAGGCCTACCGGCGAAACCACCGAGGCGGAGAGATAGGTACGTACCGCTTCGAGCGGATCGACGACCGGGTCGGCGAGGTGACGTGTCACACGCCGTATCCCTGCCCGTTCGATCGGGGGCTGATCCGCGGCGTGGCGAAGGAACACGCACCGGTCGACTCGTTCGTGTTCATCGAGGAGACCGGGTCGGACTGCCGACGCGAGGGCGGCGACGCGTGTACGTACACGGTGTACTGGTAGGGCGTTCGGTCGGCAGGAAGGGTCGTCCGCGCCGTCGACGGGACCGGTGAGCGCTATCTCTCGTGGGACTCCAGCGCGTCGCGCAGCTCCGCGGCGGAGAGGCCCGAGGCGAGTTCGACGACCTCTTGCAGGTCCTCGTACGTCTCGCGGAGCTCGCGAATCCGCTCGGCCTCGACGCCGTCCGCCTCGCCGAGCCCGCGTTCCGCGCGTCGGAGCGTCCGATGGGTGGTCTGGAGCTCGCGTTGCACGTACTGTCGGAACACGTCCTGTAGGATGTACCAGATCTCCCGCTCGGCGGCGAACCGGACTCGCCGCCCGCCGCCGTCCGACGACCGGCGGTGGATCAGGCCGAGGCGCGAGAGCGTCCGGGTGACGTTGCTGACGGTCGACTTCGCGTACCCCGTCCGGTCGACGAGCTCGGGGATCGACAGTGGCTCGTCCGCGAAGTAGAGGGCGCCGTAGAGCCGGCCGGCGCTGCGGCTCAACCCGTACACCTCGGCCGACTGTTCGAGCGATTCGATCACGCGCTCGCGGGCGATTTCGGCGTCCTCACTCATACGAGCGCCCTCGTCGCTCCGACGGATGAACGTATCGAACGGCCATACGCGAGGTAGGCGTTTCGTAAGTATTAAATTGTTTGATTCATTTGTTCGACTCGAACCGAACAAACAGAACGATCTTCCGCCCTCCCCACCTCATGGCAAGCGCGTTTCCACACCAGCCGACAGTCGACCACGCCCCCCGAGAACAGACGGACGTCGTGATCGGAGGCGACGAGCCGACCGACGTGCTACGCGTCCTCTCGTGTGACACCGCACAGCGGATCCTCGCCGCGCTCACGGACGCTCCCGGCACGGCCTCCGACGTCGCCGCCGCCGTCGACGTGTCGCTCCAGAACGTCACCTACCACCTCGACCGGCTCTGCGACGCGGGGCTGATCACGCCGGTCAACACGTGGTACTCCGAAAAGGGAAAGGAGATGACCGTGTACGCCCCCACGGCCGAGCGGCTCGTCGTGCGCTTCGACGCGCCCGCCGACCGTTCGGCGTCGGAACGCGACCGGTCCTGAGCGGCCCGAAGCCGTCGCGCTCGGTCGGCGCTCGGTCGGGTTTCCCGAGCGACGCTCCTCGCTCTGGTGACCGGCCGGACAGTCACGGATTTCAGCCGGTTGACGTGTCCGAGCGCGCCGACCAAACCGGTCGTCCGTGAAGTCTAGTCCCCCGCGAGCGCGTCCGCGAGGTCGTCGGCGACGTCCGCGACGGCCTCCAGCGCGCGGTCGACCTCGCGGAGCGTCATGAAGCCGTGGACCATTGCCTCGTAGTTCACGTAGCGCATCGGGACGCCGTCCCGGACCAGCTGCTCGGCGTACGCCCGGCCGCCGTCGCGGAGCGGGTCGAACCCGGCGGTGACCACCGTCGCGGGAGCGACGCCGGAGACGTCGCCGGCGTTCGTCGGGTCCGCGTACGGGTTCCGCCGGTGGATCTCGTCGTCGTAGTAGCACTCGGCGAACCAGTCGAGATCCGCCTCGTCGAGGACGATCCCGGCGTGGTCCCGGACCGACGGCTGCTCCGGGTCGACGCCGACGCCGGGATACAGAAGCGCCTGATACGCGAGCGCCGGGCCGTCGCGCTCGGCGGCCATCAGCGCGGCGACCGCGGCGAGCGCGCCGCCCGCCGAGTCGCCCGCGACCGCCACGCGCCCGGTCCCGGCGAGCGCGTCCGGGTTGTCCGCGGCCCACTCGACGGCGGCGTACGCGTCGGCGACCGCCGCGGGGAAGGGGTGTTCGGGGGCGAGCCGGTAGTCGACCGAGAGGACGGCGCAACCGCTCTCCCGCGTGAGCTGTCGACAGAGCCAGTCGTGGGTGGCGACGCTCCCGAACACGAACCCGCCGCCGTGGAAGAACACGACCGTGGGGAACGGGCCGTCGGCGTCCGGGAGGTAGAGCCGCGCGTCGAGGGCGCCGTCGGGACCGGGGACCGTCCCGTCGACCGTCCGCCCGACCGCCGGGGGGTTCCGGTTGCGAACCCGCATGATCGGTCCGGTGAGGAGGCGGGCGAGCTTCACCCCCCACCTGCTGTGCGGCAGCGGAAACCGCGCGTCGCGTTCGACCGCCGCCTTCGCCTGCGGGTCGATCGCGTCGGCGTTCATCGTCGGCTTCGCGTCGGGTCGCGTTCGTCGGCGCTCATACTCCATCGTGTGTCGAAGGCGGGTTGAGTCTTCGGGCGGCCCGGTCGCGGCGGCCTCGGCGCGGTCGGCAGACGTATGCCTCGGGGGGCCGAATGATGACGCTATGACAGATCTCCGGTCAAGCAACGACCTCGCGGCGACCTTCGACGACGACGAGATCGCGCTCTGCGTGCTCGAGAACACGTACAGCCCGACGCTCGTGGAGTTCCTCGGCGACCTCGGTCTCGACGCGGTCTGGCTGGACCTCGAACACGGCGGACCGGACCCGTGGGACGCGGGCCGGATCGAGGACCTCCTCCGCGCGGCCGACGGGACCGACACGGAGCTGCTCGTCCGGCTCCCCGACACGGACCCGACGCTCGTCCGGAAGGCGCTGGACCTGGGCGTGCGGAACGTGTTCCTCCCCCGCGTGGAGGGCCCGGACGAGGTGCGTGAAGCGGTCAGGTCGGCGCGGTTCAGCTACGACGGCGACCCCGGAGACCGCGGCCTGGCGTCGCCGCGCGCCAGCCGCTGGGGACTCGCCGAGGACTACGTCGCCACCGAGGACGAGGAGACGCTCGTCGGCGTGACGATCGAGACCGAGGCCGCCGTCGAGCACCTCGACGAGATCCTCGCCGTCCCGGAGCTCGGGTTCGTCTTCATCGGTCCGTTCGACCTGTCCGTGTCGCTGGGGCACCCGGGCGAGATCGACCACCCGGCGGTGGAGGAGGCGGTCGAGACGGTCCGGTCGAAGGCCGTCGCCGCGGACGTGCCGGTCGGCGGACTCGGCTTCGGGATGGACGACGTGAACGGGAAGGCGGCGGACGGCTACCAGCTGCTGAACCTCGGGAGCACGACCGGGGCGCTCGAGGCGGCCGCGACGGAGTGGTTCGACGCCTTCGAGGGCGAGCGGTAGGCGAGCGACCGCGCCGGGCCCATGAATAGCCCAAATCACTTATACTGCAGTTCGTATGACCACTCGTGTCGTTCTCACAGGTCCGTCCGCAACACGGGGTCTACGCGCTCGGCGCCCTCTGTGTCGGACTCGGGACCGCTCACCTCCTGACGGAGGGGGAGGGCGTGGGGACGGTCCTGGAGGCGTTCGTGATCTGCGCGGTCGCGCTCCTCGTCGTCGCGACCGGGTACGAGCTTCCGGACCGGCCGATCTCGCTGTCGGGACGGTGGCGGGCCGTGCGGATCGCGGTCACGGTGGCGGGGTCGTTCGCGCTGCTCGCGCTCGCCATCTGGCTCATCTGGTACCTCGAGGGCGACCAGACGAAGCTCGGCTTCCTCGTCGCGTTCGCGACCACGCTCGGATCGGCGGTCGGGATCCGCGGCGGGCTCTACGCGGTCGAGGCGGACGAGCGGCTCAGCGAGGCCGGGGACCTGACCAAGCTGTTGACGATCAACCAGCGCGTCCTCCGACACAACCTCCGAAACGACCTCTCCGTCGCGCTCGGAAACCTGGACAACATCGAGCGACGCGCTCGCGACGAGGAGACGGTCGCGGACGTGCGGACCGCGCGGACTCACCTGCAGACGCTCCTCGAGACGACCGACCGCACGCGGGAGATCGTCTCGATCTGGAACACCGATCGGTGCGAGACGTTCCGCCTCCGAGCGCTCCTGCGAGAGCAGATCGCGGCGGTCGGGTCGTCGCATCCGGACGTCCCGATCGCGACGCGGTTCGACGGCGACTCCCGCGTGGAGTCGCACCCGGCGCTCCCGATGGCGTTCGAGGAGGCGCTCCGCAACGCGGCCGAGCACACGCCGACCGACGCCGCGGTGACCGTCAGCCTTGACACGGACGAGGCGGGGTCGGCGGTCGTGGAGGTGAGCGACACGGGGGCGGGGATCCCGAAGTTCGATATCGACGCGATCGAGAGCCCGGAGGAGACGCCGCTCGTCCACACGCAGGGGCTCGGGCTCTGGATAATCTACTGGACCGTCGAGATGTCGGAGGGGACGTTCGAGCTGCTGGAGAACGAGCCGACCGGGACCACCATCCGGGTCACCCTGCCGACCGTGCCGGAGGACTGACTCGTTCCCTCCGCCGACCGACGGCGGGAGCCCGATCCGTTCGTTCCGCGACCGACGGCGGGCGCGTCGGCGAAAGGGAGGAGGTGGCGCGCGGTCGACGGGCTGCGAGACGCAATATTGCAGAGAACACACAAACACATAAGTCGACGCGGGCCGTACGTCGCGTCGATGGCAGAGGAAATCGAGGAGATCCGACGGCGGAAGCTCGAGGAGCTTCGGAGCCGAGACACGACCGGAGAGAGCGACGGAGCGGCCCCGCGGAGCCCGTCCGAACCCGTCCCCGTCGAGGGGGCGGCGGAGCTGACCGAGACCGTCTCCGAGCACGACGTCGTGTTGGTCGACTTCCACGCTGACTGGTGCGGCCCGTGTCAGATGCTCGAGCCGGTCGTGGAGACGATCGCCGCCGAGACGGACGCGACCGTGGCGACGGTCGACGTCGACGCGAACCAGCAGCTCGCCGCCGAGTACGGCGTCCGCGGCGTGCCGACCCTGCTCGTGTTCGCCGACGGCCAGTCGGTCGAGCGCCTCGTCGGCATGCAAGACGAGACGCGCCTCCGCTCGGTGATCGGAGAGCATACCTGATCCGTCAAACGCGATGAACCGAGCCGAGTCGACGCCGGGGACGGGGCGGGCATGAGCGACGCGACGCCGGAGGCGTACGTCCGAGACAACCGCGAGGAGCTGACCGACCTCGCCCTCGATCTCCTCGCGATCGACACGTCGAACCCGCCGGGCGACACGCGCGAGATCGCCGACGCGATCGAGCGGGTCCTCGACCCGCTCCCGGTCGCGGTCGAGCGCGTCGCGGTCGACCCGGCGAAGCCGAACCTCCTCGTTCGGGTCGCCGGGGAGTCCGACCGGACCCTGCTGTACAACGGGCACCTCGACACCGTGCCGTTCGACGCCGACGCGTGGACGCGCGACCCGCTCGGGGAACGGGTCGACGACCGCGTCTACGGGCGCGGCGCGACCGACATGAAGGGCGCCGTGGCGTCGATGCTGTTCGCGGTTCGGGCGTTCGCGGCGACCGACGCCGACCCGCCGGTCGACCTCCTGTTCGCGCTGGTGAGCGACGAGGAGGTCGGCGGCGACGCCGGCCTCCCGGCGCTCTTGGAGGCCGGGCGGCTCGACGCGGACGCCTGCGTGATCGGCGAGCCCACCTGCGAGGCGGGCCGCCACTCCGTCACGATCGCCGACCGCGGCAGCATCTGGCTGACCCTCGAGGCCACCGGCGAGGGGGCCCACGGCTCGCGTCCGGCGCTCGGCGTGAACGCGATCGACCGCCTCTACGACGCCGTCGAGACGATGCGCGACCGCTTCGGATCGGAACGGCTGGACATCGACGCCGAGATGGAGCCGATCGTCGAGGAGTCGGTCGAGTACTACGCTCCGACGATGGGCGAGGGGGTCGCCCGGGACCTGTTCCGATACCCGTCGATCAACCTCGGCGTCTTCGCGGGCGGCGACGTCATAAACAGCGTCCCGCAGTCGGCCCGCGCCGAGGTCGACGTGCGCCTGACCGCGGGCGTCCGGACGCCCGACGTGCTCTCGCGGATCCGGGCCTGCGTCGCCGACTGCGAGGGCATCGCGATCACCGACGTCTCCTGGAGCGTCGGCACCGCGGAGCGGCCCGACAGCCCGCTGGTCGAGGCCGTGGCGTCGACCGCGGCCGAGGTCACGGGCGACCGCGTCTTCAGGCGGAGCGCGACGGGCGGCGGCGACGCGAAGACGCTCCGGAACGCGGGCGTTCCGACCGTCGAGTTCGCGCTCGGGACCGACACCGTCCACGCCGTCGACGAGTACGTGCCGATCGACGCGCTCGAAGGCAACGCGCTGGTCTACGCCCGACTCCCGTCGGCGTGGGCGGGCGCGTCGGACCGGTAACGAGTCGCTCGCTGTACCCGCCTTGCGGGCGATGGGGGTGACAGCGCCGCCGTTTTCGTCGGATGTGCGGCCGCTCAGTCCTCAGAGACCGTTTTTCACGATGTTGGAAACTCGGCGCAATACTAATGTCGAGCGGGCGCAACTGACACCTATGGTAGCGATAGAACCAGACGAGACCGTCGACGCCAGAGGCGCCGCCTGTCCCGGTCCCCTGATGGACCTGATCGGTGCGATCCGGAGCGCGGAGTCCGGGGCGGTGGTCCGGCTCCTGAGCGACAGCGAGGGGTCCCGCACCGACGTGCCGGAGTGGGCCGAGGAGGCGGGGAACGAACTGCTCGAGGTCGAAGAGCACGACGACCACACCGCGTTCTACGTGGAGAAAGCATGACGGACCGCGTCGTCATCGTCGGCGGTGGAACCGGCGGATCGGTGCTCGCGAACGACCTCGCCGACCGGCTCGAACCCGAACTCGACGCCGGTGACGTCGAGGTCACCCTCGTCAACGACGGCCCGGACCACGTCTACAAGCCGGTGTGGCTGTACGTCCCGTTCGGCCAGCGCGAACCGGCCGACGGGCGGCGCCGCCTCGACGAGCTCGTCGACGACGCGGTCGACGTCCGGATCGACCGGGTGACCGACATCGACACCGAGGCCAAGCGGCTCCGGTTCCGCGACGGCTCGTCGATGGAGTACGACCACCTCGTGTTAGCGACCGGGTCGACGCTGGATCCCGAGCAGATCCCCGGCCTCGCGGCGGGCGGGCACGACTACTACAGCGAGTCGGGCGCGGTGGCGCTCCGGGAGGAGCTGTTGGCGTTCACCGAGGGGGAACTCGTGTTGAGCGTTATCGGCACGCCCCACATGTGCCCCGCGGCGCCCCTCGAGTTCGTCTTCATGGCCGACGACTGGTTCCGGCAGCGCGGGCTCCGCGAGGACGTCGAGATCACCTACACGTACCCGATCCAGCGCGTCCACGGTAACCCCCACATCGCCGAGTGGGCGAAGCCGATCATGGACGAACGCGACATCAACGTCGAGACGTTCTTCAACGCCGAGTCGGTCGACCCCGACGCGGGGAGGATCGCCTCGATGGAGGGGACGGAGCTCGACTACGACCTCCTCGTGACGATCCCGCCGCACGCCGGCGTCGACCTGGTCGAGGAGGCGGGACTCGGCGACGACGGCTGGGTCGACGTCGACAAGCACACGCTCGAGGCCGAGGCGGCCGACGACGTGTACGCGCTCGGCGACGTCGCGACCACCGGCGTCCCGAAGGCGGGCAGCGTGGCGCACTACCAGGCCGGGGTCGTCGGGCAGCGGCTCGCCAGCGACATCCGCGGGCGGCCGGCGACGGCGACCTACGACGGGAAGACGCTCTGCTTCATCGAGACGGGGATGGACGCGGCGTCGTTCGTCGAGTTCGACTACGAGAACCCGCCGTCGCCCGCGCCGCCGTCGCAGAAGCTGCACTGGTCGAAGCTGGCGTACAACGAGTCGTACTGGCTCACCGCGCGGGGGTTGCTCTGACCATGTCGGAGGAACGCTTCTCCGAGCGGAGCGACCTCGAGGCGGCGATCGAGCGGAACCCGGAGGCGGTCGCCGCGTTCGTCGAGCGGCTCGACGCCGTCAACGAGCTGCTCGACGTGCTCTCGCTCGGCGAGAACGCGCTCGACGACGAGATGGTCCGCGAGCTCTCGGCGACGGGGTCGACGCTCGCCGAGTCCGCGGACGGGATCGCGACCGACGAGACGGTCGCACTGGCCGCGGCGGTCGGCGAGAACGGCGACGAGCTCCGCGAGGCGATGGTAACCCTGACCGAGCTACAGCGGAGCGGCGCGCTGGACGAGCTCGCGGAGCTGGCGCAGGTCGGGTCGCTCGCGACGGCCGCCCTCGACGACGAGATGGTGCGGTCGCTCGCCGGCACCGGCTCCGCGCTCGGCGAGGTCGCCGACACCGCGGCGGACGACGACGCCCGCGACGGGGTGAAAACGATGCTCGAAGGGGTCGGCGCCGCCCACCGGAGCGACCCGGAGCCGGTCGGCGCGCTCGGGCTGGTACGGAGCGTGCGCGATCCCGAGGTCCGGTACGGGCTCGGCTACCTGCTCGCTATCTCGAAGGCGATCGGTCGGTCGCGGGCGGCCATCGCGGACGGGGAGTGACGCCGACCGGTTCGAGATCCGGGCAGGCGGCGGCGCGGTCGGTCGCCGGCGGACGACGCCGGCGGCACCGCGTCCGGTGCGGTCGCTCGCCGTGAAGGCGGATAGAAACGTGAGGAAAGCGCGTTCGGGCGGCGTCCCGGCCGAGTCACACCAGCAGCTGGATGTCGGCCTCGACCATGTCCTGGAACGCCGAGGCGGCGCCGACGCCGGTGGTGACGCCGTCGTAGAAGTCCTCCTCGTCGTAGTCGAGGAGGTCGATCGTCATCTGGCACGCCTGCAGGTCCACCCCGCTGGCGATGGCGGTCTCGATCAGCTCCTCGACGGAGGCGACCTCGTTGTCGGCGATCCTGTTGCGCATCATGCGCGTGGTCACGCGGTCCATGCCCGGCAGCGCGCCGATCACGTTCGGGACGGGCATGTTCGGGTTCCCCACGGAGCTGAGCTGGAGGTTCTTGGAGTTCTCCTCGTGGAGGATCTCCAGCCCCCAGAACGTGTGGAAGACGGTCACCTCGTAACCGAACGCGGCCGCGGTGCTCGCGAGAATGAGGGGCGGATACGCCATGTCGAGCGTCCCCTTCGTCGCGATGATCACCATCTTCTGGGGGCCGTCGTCGTCGACCTCGGTCCTGAGGTCAGACACTTCGGCCTCGAGCTCCTCGATCCGCGTCTGGAGGTCGGCGACGGCCTCGGGAGCGGCGTCCGACGACGCCGGTGTGTCCGCGCTCATTTCACTCGGTCTTCCGCACGTAGTGCTTGTACACGTCCTCGCCGCCCTCGGTCCCCTCTTTCTGGTCGACGAGCTCGGCGTTGTCGGTCGACTCCGCCCAGCCGGCGATGTCGCTCATGCTGCCGGAGTCCGTGGCGATCACTTCGAGCACCTCGCCGGCGGCGAGGTCGTCGAAGGCGCCGCGGGTCTTCACGACCGGCATCGGGCAGTTCTGTCCTTTCACGTCCAGCGTCTCGGCTGCGGTTTCCGTACTCATTGGTTGATCCCCCGTGTTGGGGCTAACACACAATACTGGACTCCGAGATATAAGTGTGTCGATAGTTGGGGTTTGCTTGAACAACTGGATTATCAAGATCATCTACGACGGCGGTCAAGGTTTCAAACGCGTGTATCGCGTCTTTACCGACTGTTCTGTCCGTATCTATATTGTGTATATAGTGAAATACTATACGAACTCTTAAGTCCCTCCACCCGTTACGTGGGAACGTACATGGACGCAGACGAGATGGACTTTCCGACGCCGGACTCGGACGTCGACTCGATCGAACCCGAATCGCTCAAAGCTCGCATCGACGACGGCGAGGAGGTAACGCTGCTCGACACCCGGATGTCGAGCGACTACGAGGAGTGGCGCATCGACGGCGAGAACGTCACCTCGATCAACGTGCCGTACTTCAAGTTCCTCGACGAGGAGATCAGCGAGGACGTCCTCGATCGGATCCCTGCCGACGAGCACGTGACCGTGCTCTGCGCGAAGGGCGGCGCCAGCGAGTACGTTGCGGGCGCGCTCGCCGACCGCGGCTACGACGTCGACCACCTCGAAGACGGCATGAACGGCTGGGCGAGCATCTACGAAGCCGTCGAGGTCACCGACTACGACGGTGCCGGCACGCTGCTGCAGTACCAGCGCCCGTCGTCAGGGTGTCTCGGATACCTGATCTACGACGACGGCGAGGCCGCGATCATCGACCCGCTGCGCGCGTTCGCCGACCGCTACCTCGACGACGCCGACGAGCTTGGCGTGGAGCTCGCGTACGCGTTCGACACGCACGTGCACGCGGACCACATCTCTGGGCTCCGCAACCTCGCCGCCGAGGGCGTCGAGGCGATGCTCCCCGCGGCCGCCGCCGACCGCGGCGTCACCTACGTCGACGACGTGACACTGGTCGAGGACGGCGACACGTTCGCCGTCGGCGACGCGACCGTCGAGACGGTGTTCACGCCCGGACACACGACCGGGATGACCTCCTACCTGCTCGGTGACAGTCTGCTCGCGACCGGTGACGGCCTGTTCATCGAGAGCGTCGCGCGCCCCGACCTCGAGGAGGGCGACGACGGCGCGCCGGACGCGGCCCGGATGCTCTACGAGTCGCTCCAGGAACGCGTCCTGACGCTGCCCGACGACACGCTGATCGGGGGCGCCCACTTCAGCGACGCCGCGGAGCCCGCCGCCGACGGCACCTACACCGCTCCCGTCGGCGACCTCGTCGAGGAGATGGACGCGCTCACGATGGACGAAGACGCGTTCGTCGAGCTCGTCCTCTCGGACATGCCGCCGCGGCCGGCCAACTACGAGGAGATCATCGCGACGAACCTCGGGCAGAACGCCGTCGACGACGACGAGGCGTTCACCCTCGAACTCGGACCGAACAACTGCGCCGCGAGTCAGGAATCGCTCGCGGGTGACTGAGACCGTCAGTGATGCCTGATCCACTCGTCGCGCAGGCCGCCGCCGAGCTGTTCCCCAACGGGATCAGTCGGTACGCCGTCGGCGGACTGCTCGTCGGCCTCGGCGCGGTCGTGATATACGTCGGGACGGGGATCGCGGCCGGCGCGAGCACGTTCCTCGAGTCGACGCTGTCGTACGTGTCGGACCAGTCGCGGTTCCAGCGGTACGTGGGCTCTCGCGACTGGCGCGTCGTGTTCACGCTCGGGATCGTCCTCGGCGCCGCGGCGTTCGCGGCGACGGTCCAGTCGGGCGTCGTCACGACGTCGCTCTACGAGCCGGGAACCACCGGGCAGACCTACGAGCTCGCCGGCGTGACGCTGTGGCTGACCGACGTCCAACCCTGGCGGCTGTTCGTCGGCGGCGTCCTCGTCGGCGTCGGGACCCGGATCGGAAAGGGGTGTACCTCGGGGCACGGCGTCTGCGGCGTCGGGTCGGCGTCGAAGACGTCGCTCGTCGGCGTGGCGACGTTCCTCGCGGTCGCGATCGGGACGGCGCAGCTCGTCGCGGCGCTAGGGGTGAGTCCGTAGATGGCGGATCGACACCCCCTGTTCATGCCGCTGATCCTCGTCGGCGGCCTGATCTTCGGGTTCGGACTCGGATTCAGCCAGATGGCGCGGCCGGAGGTCGTGTTGAACTTCCTCACGTTCGAGGACTTCGGGCTGCTGTTCGTGATGTTCGGCGCGGCCGTCGTCTCCGGCGTCGCCTTCGCGGTGATGCCGCGGATACGTGACACCGCGCCGCTGACCGGTGACCGGTACGAACGGCGGCTGAAGTCCTTCGACCGGAACGTCCTGATCGGCGGCGCCGTTTTCGGCGTCGGCTGGGGCCTGTCGGGCATCTGCCCCGGCGCGGCCTACGCCAGCCTCGGCGTCGGCAACGTCACCATCCTCTGGGCGCTCGGCGGCATGTTCGTCGGCGCGTACATCCAGGGGTACTGGCGGAGCCGGAGCGCCGCTCGCAGCGCCGCGCCGTCGAGCGCCGACTGAACCGCGGTCACCTTTTCCGCGAGTTCTGGTATTCTGTCTCAGTGAGGACCAGCACCCGCGGCGACGACCGTAACCCACGCATACGTTATCGATCGTTCCGGAGAGGCCACCGGAATATAATATTGTGCACATTGTTCAAAACCGTTATATGCACCCGTCGGACAGGAGTAACTGAGCAGAAATGTGCAAAACGCGAATTAGCGCGGCGCGACGCGGGGGGGAGAACTGATGCCCGGACTCGAAATTCCGTCGTGGGACCCGCAGACGGCCCTGCTCATCGGGGTGATCCTGTTGGAGGCGATCGTGCTGTACGCGGGGTACGGCGGCCTCGAGCGGATCCTCGGCCCGCGGCTGATGCGCCTGATAGTCGGAGGTGACGGGAGTGGTCAGTAGCGCGCTCGGACTGGTCGGCAGCGGGTTCGGAGTCCTCGACATGAGCCCGGAGATGCTGGCGCTGTTCGTCGGGTTCGGCCTCGTCGTCGGGGTGTTGTTCGGGTTCTTCGGCATGGGCGGGTCGTTCCTCGTCACGCCGGCGCTGTTGATGCTCGACTACGACCCGTCGGTCGCGGTCGGGAGCGGGATGGCGTTCGTCTTCGGAACGGCCGTCATCGCGACCCTGAAACACCACGACCTCGGCCAGGTCGACTACAAGCTCGGCGCGATCATGATCACGGGCACGACGATCGGGATCGAAGCCGGACGCGCGAGCGTGTACTACCTCGAATCGATCGGCCTCGCCGGCGCGCTCATCAGCGTCGCGTACGTCGTCCTCCTCGGCGGCGTCGGCGCGATGGTTACCCGCGACGCCCTGAGAGGCGACGGCGGCGGCATCGACCACGAGGCCGCGGACAAGAGCCTCGACGAGTACGAGATCCCCGAGACCGCGAAGAAGATCCAGCGGACGGTTCGGATCCCACCGATGGTCAGCCTCCGCGGCGACGTCCGCGTCTCCGCGTGGGTCATCACCGCGGTCGCCTTCGCGACCGGGCTCCTGTCCGGCTTCCTCGGCGTGGGGGGCGGGTTCATCCGCATGCCCGCGATGATCTACGCGATCGGCGTCCCGGTGCCCGTCGCCGTCGGTACGGACCTCTTCGAGATCGTCTTCTCCGGCGGTCTCGGCAGCTACCTCTACGGCCAGGGCGGCGGCGTCGACCTCGGTATCGTCGTCCCGCTGCTGTTCGGGAGCGCGCTCGGCGCCCGCGTCGGCTCCGCCGCGACCGCCGTCGTCGACGCCGACGGCATCAAGGTCTACTTCGGCGGCATGCTGCTCGTCGGGGCAATCGCGGTCGGTATCGGCGAGATCGGCTCCTACGTCGGGAGCCCTACCTTGGAGACGGCGGGGCTGGTACTCGTCATCGGCGCGGCGGTCGTCGTCGCCGCCGCGATCCTCTACACGTCGGTCGCCTCGCTCCGCTCGACGCAGAGCCGGCAGACGGCGACGACGGACTGACCGCCTCCGCTCGACGGTTGAACCGCCCCGGTCGTAGCTCGCCGACGCGCGGCTCGCGGGGCGCTGTCCCGCCGCTTCTGCGGTCGCCGGTCCGGACCGGGTCTCACAAAATTGTGTGAACCATACACAAATCTTTTATATACACGACACATAGATTCTCCTAATACGATGCCCGATTCGATGTCCGAACAACTGCAGCGGGATATGGTGTGCGAGGGCCTCCTCGAGTGTTTCCACGGGCTCAAGCAGCTCGACAAGCAAGTGTTCCGGGAGCTGGTGGAGACCGAGACGCCCCTGACCATCGACGAGATCGCGGCGGAGGTCGACCGCGAGCGGTCGACCGCGTACCGATCCGTCCAGCGGCTCCTCCAGGCCGGCTTCATCCAGAAGGAGCAGGTGAACTACGATCAGGGCGGCTACTACCACGTGTACAAGCCGACCGATCCCTCGACCATCGCCGACGACATGCAACGGATGCTCAACGACTGGTACGCGAAGATGGGACAGCTCATTCAGGAGTTCGAGGACAAGTACGAGCGCTCCGAGGCCTCGACGGCGGCCGTGGAGAGCTAACCGGCCGACCGAGCAGACTCCTTGTCATGCGGCGCGGCCGCCACGGACGCCGAGAGCGCCGCCGGTGGACCGGAGCTCGTGACGACCGCGGATTTTACCCGCTCGGGCGCGAGGTGGGAGACGAGAACACGTGACAGACGACGACCGATCACACGACATCGTCGTATGGGGCGCGACCGGCGTCGCGGGACGCTTCGTCGCCGAGTACCTGACCGAGCGATACGCGCCGACGGACCTCTCGGTCGCGCTCGGCGGGCGAGACGAGTCCCGCCTCGACGCCCTCTCGAACGACCTCGTCGACCGCCGCGAGGCGTGGGACGAGCTCCCGGTGGCGCTCGGCGACGCGACGGACCCGGCGAGCCTCCGAGAGATCGCCCGCGACACCCGCGTCGTCTGTACCACCGTCGGCCCGTACACGACGTACGGGACCCCGCTCGTCGAGGCCTGCATCGACGTCGGAACCGATTACTGCGACCTGACCGGGGAGGTCAACTGGGTGCGCGAGACGGTCGATCGGTGTCACGACGCCGCGGTCGCGGCCGAGACGAGAGTCGTCCACAGCTGCGGCTTCGACTCCGTCCCGGCCGACCTCGGCACGCTCCTCGTTCAGACGTTCGCGCTCGAAGAACACGGCGTTCCCTGCGACGCGGTCCGAATCTACCTCGAGGAGGGCAGCGGCGGCGTCAGCGGGGGGACCCTCGCCAGCGCGGCCGAGCTGTTCGAGGCCGCGTCGACCGATCCGCTCGCGAGGCAGGCGCTTCGGAACCCGTACTCGCTGGCGCCGCGCGGGGAACGGACCGGCGTCGACGAGGGGATGCAGCGGTTCCCGCGGAAGGACTCCCTCCGCGGCGAGTGGACGGCGCCGTCGCCGATGGCCGCGACCAACGAGCGGATCGTCCGACGCAGCAACGCGCTCCTCGGGTACCCGTGGGGGCGCGAGTTCCGCTGCTCGGAGGCGATTCCCACGGGACGCGGCGTGAGGGGCGCGGCCGGCGCGACGCTCGTCACCGGCGGGCTCGGGCTGTTCGCGGCCGCGATGTCGCTCGGGCCGACCCGGAACGCGCTCCGGCGGTACGCGTTTCCCGAACCCGGCGAGGGACCGACCGACGAGCAGGTCGAGAACGGGCACTTCACGGTTCGGATACTCGGGCGCGGCACCGCTCCGGGCGGTCGCTTCACCGTCGACGCGACGGTCGGCGCCGACAGGGATCCCGGGTACGGCGCGACCGCGCGAATGCTCGGCGAGGCCGCGGTGTGCCTCGTTCGCCGCGAGACCGACTCCCCGCTCGACGGCGGCGTGCTGACGCCCGCCTCCGGCATCGGCCTCCCGCTCGTGGAGCGGCTCCGCGACGTCGGCTTCACCGCGGTCGTCGGCGACGCGACGGAGGCGTCGCTCGCGGAGGACGCCTAGCGGCGCGGTCTGCACCCAGAGCACAGGGCACCCGGAACGAGGGGCACCCGACGCGGCGGTCCCGGCGGAGCGTCGAGACCACACCTGTTGCTCGTAATATAATAAAACATACTATAATCGAAAACAGACACGTTATAGACGACGCCCGAGCCAGTCCGAAGCGTAGATTACGCGTATCGTCTCCCAAATTCGACATCGCTGAGGCCGTAGTCGCGTGAATACCGGGTTCCTCGAACTCGATACTCCGGTCACAGCGGACCGTTCGGAGATCGAGGCCGACAACTAGACAGGCGTCGATCGCGTCGAGACGGAGAGAACGCCTCTGCTACCGTTTCAACCGATCACTGGCCGGTTCGCGCCGAGGCAGCCTCGACTGCGACGCCGGGTCAGATTCGAATATGTGATCCGGGGAGAGACAATTATCTCATCCTATATTTATTAGTATATAACAGAATTCCTATATGCTAGGGAAAGGACTGTCGAACCGGGTCACGTCGCGGTCCGCTCTCGCGAGTCCCGTCGGTGTCGACCGGCAGGCACGGCCCCGCGAACGCCGGTTCACCTCCCCAAAATTCTTATTACCCGTCTTCGGTGAGGTATACCTATGGAGAGGCCAAAGACAGAGTCGGTGCACGCGACCGGAACCTCGATGCGGATCCTGTCGGCCGTCGCGAATCGCGGCGAGGGGGTCTCGATCGCCGAACTAGTCGACGAGTTGGGCCTGGCCAAGAGCACGGTGTACAAGCACCTGATCACGCTCGAGGAGCACGGCCTCGTCGTCAAGCACGAAGACGGCTACCGACTCGGCCTCCGGTGTCTGGAATTCGGCGGGATCGCCCGGCAGTACGACGGCGTCTACGACGTCGCGAAGCCGGAGGTTCGCAGGCTCGCCGAGGAGACGGGCGAACTGGCCAACCTGCTGTTCGAGGAGCGGGGGCTCGGTATCTACGTGTACACCGCCCGCGGCGAACAGGCCGTCGACTTCGACGTCCACCTCGGACGGCGCGTCTACCTCCACACGACGGCGCTGGGGAAGGCGCTACTCGCGAGCCTCGCCGACGAGCGGGTCGACGAGATCCTCGACCGACACGGGCTCCCGGCTCAAACCGACGAGACGATCACGAGCCGGGACGAGCTGTTCGAGGAGATCGGTCGGATCCGCGAGGAGGGGTTCGCGTACAACGAGGAGGAGCGACTGGGCGGACTCGGATGCGTGGGAACACCGCTCGAGACCGGGAAGCGTCGGAACGCCGCGATCAGCATCATGACCCCGATCAGTCGACTGAAGTCCGATGACCGGCGTCGCGAGTACACCGAGAGCCTCAATCAGACGGCGAACGTCATCGAAGTCAACCTCGCCCACGGGCGACCGTGAGCACGCGCGCGGTGTAGGCGTGACCCCGACCGGAGTTTCGGGACGAGCTGGGACAGAATATCATTACAATAGTAGTAATGTAATGTATATCCGCGTTTTTCGCCGGTCGAGGGCCCGTCCGTCGAACGAGACGGCTCGAGGTTCGAGTATACGAAACCGTTCGTTTCCTCGATCGCGTGGCCTGCGGCCGTGTCGCGATCAGGTTTCGACTTGGAAACTCGCTGTAATCGACCGAATCACCTGATCATCTCACTTGAACTCTATCGGACGACCACCGATACTCGCGAGAAACAACCGATTTTGCAAAGAGCTCGGTGTACCGTGTTGCGTAACACCGAAAATACGGCGTTCGGAATGAGGAAACAAGTCCGTAATCGGACCGGTTCGCCACGGATCGGTCTCGGCGCGGACCGTCACGCGACGCGGTTCCGCAGCGGCTCGGCCGCCCGATACCGCTCGACGTTCTCCGTTACGAGATCGGCGATATCGAGGTGATACCGGTTGGTCGCGGACCCCTTGTGCGGCGAGATGATGACGTCCTCGAAGCCCCAGAGCGGTGAGTCCTCTGGGAGCGGTTCGGTCTCGAACACGTCCAGGCCCGCGCCGGCGATCGCCTCGCGCTCCAGCGCGTCGACGAGCGCTGCCTCGTCGACCAGCTGGCCCCGGGCGACGTTTATCAGGTAGGCGTCGTCGCGCATCGCCTCGAACTCCGCCTCGCTGATCAGTCCGTCGGTTTCGGGGGTGTGCGGCAGCGCGAGCGCGACGAAGCGCGCGTCGCCGATGGCGTCGCGGAGATCGGACGGGTCGAAGAGTTCCGACACGCCCGGGACCGGCTCGTCGGATCGCCGGATCCCGACCACGTCCATCCCGAGCGCGTCGGCGCGCTCCGCGATACCGCGGCCGATCGTGCCGAGCCCGACGACGCAGAGCCGTTCGTTCTCCACGGTGAACGGCCGCTCGTACTCCGGCGTGTACCAGTGGCGCTCGTTCTGGTGGTCGCGGTACACGTGGTGGAGCCGTGCGAGCGACAGCATGTAGCCGAGCGCGACCTCGCTGACGGTGGTGTCGTGGATCCCCGTACTGTTCGTGAGCGGGACGTCCGCCGCCTCGTAGGCCGCCGTGTCGAACTCGTCGTAGCCGGCGCGGATGCAGTGGACCCAGCCCGCGTCGAGGAACTCCGGCCGCGGTACGTACGTGGCGACGGCGTCGGTCTCGTCGTAGGTCCCGCCGTCGCCGACCAGTTCGACGTCGAGGTCGAGATCCTCGAACGCCGCGGCGAAGGCCTCGGGCGGGATAACGTTCTCGACGGACTCGTGGACGGACAGCGTATCGAGCTGCGCTCGGTGGGACATACGCGGACCGTCGTCGCAACGGAATATCAGTCCTTCGGGACCCGGCAAGATAGGGGAGCGGTCGCGGCGACGCGAATTTCGGCGAGGCCGGTGACGACGAGACCGGCTCTGACAGATACTTTTATTTAACCCCGGACCAGACGCTGAGGTATCCGACTAAATAAAAGATGAACGTTACAGAAGCCATTGCGCACGCACTGAAAGAGGAGGGTGTAGAGTACCTGTTTGGATTCCCCAGCAATCCGCTGTTCGACACGGGCGCCGCCGAGGACGCCGGGCTCCGAACGATCATTACCCGCCAGGAGCGGACGGCGGTTCACATGGCGGACGCGATCGGTCGGCTCACGTCCGGCGACGAGGTCGTCGCGTTCGCCTGTCAGCACGGGCCGGGGACGGAGAACTCCATCGGCGCCGTCGCACAGGCGTACGGCGAGTCGGCGCCGCTGGTGGCGATCCCGGCGGGCTACGACCGCGCCAAGACGGACGTCGATCCGAAATTCAACTCCCTGATCGCCTACCAGAGCGTGAGCAAGACCTGCGAGCAGCTCACGGACCCGGACGCGGTCGGGGAGACGTTCCGCCGGGCGTTCACCGCGGCGCGCAACGGCCGTCCCCGTCCCGCCGTCGTCGAGGTCCCGAAAGACGTCTTCTGGGAGGACGCGCCCGACGACTTTGAGTACACCCCCTCGAGCGCCAACCGCGCCGGCGTGGACCCCGATGCGGTCCCGGCGGTCGCGGACGCCCTCGTCGACGCGGACAACCCGGTCATCTTCGCCGGGCAGGGGGTTCACTACGCGAAGGCGTGGGACGAGCTGACGGAGCTCGCTGAGACGCTCGAAGCGCCCGTCGCCACGAGCCTGAACGCAAAGAGCGCCTTCCCCGAGAGCCACCCGCTCTCGCTCGGCGCCGGGAGCAAGAGCGAACCCGGACAGCTCGCGCACTTCCTCGACGAGTGCGACGTCCTCTTCGGCGTCGGCTGCAGCTTCACCGAGACCGCGTACGGGATCACGGTCCCCGAGGGGAAGACCGTCATCCACTCGACGCTCGATCCCACCGACATCGACAAGGACGTCGACTCGGAGCTCACGCTCGTCGGCGACGCGCAGATCGTTCTCGACGCGGTGGTCGACGCCGTCGACGAGCGCGTCGAGGAGGACCGCGGCCGCTTCGACGAGGTGGCCGAGGAGATCGCGGCGGTCAAATCCGACTGGCTCGACGAGTGGGAGCCGAAGCTCACGTCAGACGAGACGCCGATCAACCCCTACCGGGTGATCCACGAGATCACGAACGTCGTCGACCCCGACGAGACGATCATCACGGCCGACGCCGGAAACCCGCGGGACTTCCTCGCCCCGTTCTACGAGACGGACGAACCCCTCTCGTACATCGGCTGGGGGAAGACGACGCAGCTCGGCTACGGGCTCGGCCTCGCGATCGGCGCGAAGGTCCGCTTCCCGGAGAAGCTCTGTATCAACATCATGGGCGACGGCGCCATCGGGATGACGGGGCTCGACTTCGAGACGGCGGCCCGCGAGGACGCCCCGATCCTCACCATCCACCTGAACAACTACGAGATGGCGTCGTACGACACGCCGTTCGGCGGCGACTTCGCGGACGTCGGCGAGGCCCTCGGCGGCTACGGGGAGCGCGTCGAGGACCCCGAGGAGGTCGCGCCCGCGCTCGAACGCGCCGTCGAGAAGACCGAGGAGGGGACGCCGGCCCTGCTGGAGATCATCACTGCCAAGGAGACCGAGCTCTCCCGGCCCGACCTCGACTGAGCGGAAGCGGGCCGGAGAACGCGTCTGTCGGGGCCGTCCGAGATGCTCGGACGGGTCGGCCGTCGGCCGCGTTCCGGGCGGGCGAGGCGGCGCTCCGTCCACCGAACGGCTCCGCGACTCGGATCGCCCGAGCGAGTGCTCATCGGAGGCGTCGCACGGCGAGGTCCCACGACGCCGCCGCACCGCCCGATCCCGGACGCTCGTATCGGGTCCCGTCGCTGCGGCCAGGCGGTTTCACCGACGCGGGAAGTCGGGCGAGACGAGGCGCTGCCCATAAGTATTTATGCGGTTCGCGTGATCGTTCGGTATGACACTGGAAGACGACTCCTTGGAGTATCACCGGGCCGATCCGCCCGGGAAGATCGAGATCGCGACGACGAAGCCGACGAACACGCAGCGCGACCTCTCGCTGGCCTACTCGCCCGGCGTGGCGGGACCGTGCCGCGAGATCGCCGAGGACCCCGAGAAGGCGTACGACTACACGGCGAAGGGGAACCTCGTCGGGGTGGTCTCGAACGGCTCGGCGGTCCTCGGGCTGGGCAACATCGGCGCCACGGCATCGAAACCGGTCATGGAGGGGAAGGGCGTGCTGTTCAAGCGGTTCGCGGACGTCGACGTGTTCGACGTCGAGCTCGACATCTCGGAGGTCGACCCCTTCTGTGAGGCGGTCGCCGCGATGGAGCCGACCTTCGGCGGGATCAACCTCGAAGACATCAAAGCGCCGGAGTGCTTCGAGATCGAGAACCGACTCCAGGACGAGATGGACATCCCCGTGTTCCACGACGACCAACACGGCACCGCCATCATCAACGGCTCCGGACTCATCAACGCCGCCGACATCGTCGACAAGGACCTCGGCGACATGAAAGTCGTGTTCTCGGGGGCCGGCGCGTCGGCGCTCGCGACCGCGCACTTCTACGTCTCGCTGGGAGTCGAGCGGGACAACATCACGCTCTGTGACTCGACGGGGATCATCACGCGGGAGCGCGCCGAGGCGGGCGACATCAACGAGTACAAACAGGAGTTCGCCCGAGACGTCGCGGACGGCGACCTCGCGGACGCGATGGAGGGAGCGGACGTGCTCGTCGGCCTCTCGGCCGGCGGAATTGTCTCGCCGGAGATGGTGCGGTCGATGGCCAACAACCCGATCATCTTCGCGATGGCGAACCCGACCCCGGAGATCGGCTACGAGGAGGGGAAGAACGCCCGCGACGACACGGTAATCATGGCGACGGGCCGGTCTGACTACCCGAATCAGGTGAACAACGTGCTCGGCTTCCCGTTCATCTTCCGCGGCGCGCTCGACGTGCGGGCCTCGGAGATCAACGAGGAGATGAA
The DNA here is from genome assembly GCF_046498025.1 of Halorubrum sp. Taxonomy (NCBI): domain Archaea; kingdom Methanobacteriati; phylum Methanobacteriota; class Halobacteria; order Halobacteriales; family Haloferacaceae; genus Halorubrum; species Halorubrum sp. The sequence goes on along the minus strand of NZ_JAWOBM010000021.1, from coordinate 35,892 downwards.
GGTCGCCTGCGCGGAGGCGCTCGCCGAGCTGGCGCGGAAGGACGTCCCGGACGCCGTCGTGAAGGCGTACGGCGATCAGCCGCTGCAGTTCGGGCCGGAGTACATCCTCCCGAAGCCGGTCGACCCGCGCGTGCTGTTCGAGGTCGCTCCGGCGGTCGCGAAGGCGGCCATGGAGTCCGGCGCGGCGCGCGACGACGTCGACCTCGAGGAGTACCGGAACGACTTGGAGGCACGCGTCGGGAAGTCCCGTGAGATGATGCGGATCGTCGTCAACAAGGCGAAACAGGAGCCCAAGCGCATCGCGCTCGCCGAAGGGGAAGACGAGAAGATGATCCGCGCGGCGTACCAGCTCGCCGAGGAGGGGATCGCCGAGCCAGTGCTGCTCGGTAACGCCGACGCGATCGCGGGGACCGTCGACGACCTCGGTCTCGACTTCGAAGCGACCGTCGTCGACCCGACGACGGGGGAGTACGACGAGTACGCGGATCGCCTCCACGAGCTCCGCAAGCGGAAGGGTATCACGCGCAACGAGGCGGGCGACCTGATCCGCAACAGTACGGACTACCTCGGCAGCGTGATGGTCGACCAGGGCGACGCCGACGCCATGCTGACGGGGCTGACCCACCACTATCCCTCGGCGCTCCGACCGCCGCTGCAGGTCATCGGGACCGCGGACGACGCCGAGTACGTCTCCGGCGTCTACATGCTGACGATCGGGAACCGGGTCGTGTTCTTCGCCGACGTCACGGTCAACCGCGAGACCGACGCCGACGTCCTCGCGGAGACGACGCGGCACACCGCGGAGTTAGCGCGGCAATTCAACGTGGATCCGCGGGCGGCGCTGCTGTCGTACTCCAACTTCGGGAGCGTCGACGCCGAGACGACGCGCGCGCCGCGAGAGGCGGCCGCCATGCTCCGCGACGACCCGGACGTCGACTTCCCCGTCGACGGGGAGATGCAGGCCGACACCGCGCTCGTCGAGGAGATGCTCACGGACACCTACGAGTTCTCCGAGCTCGACGAGGCCGCCAACGTCCTCGTGTTTCCGAACTTGGAGTCGGGGAACATCGGGTACAAGCTTCTCCAGCGGCTGGGCGACGCCGACGCCATCGGGCCGATGCTCGTCGGCATGGACAAGCCGGTCCACGTGCTGCAGCGGGGCGACGAGGTGAAAGACATCGTGAACCTCGCGAGCGTCGCCGTCGTCGACGCCCAGGAGCGCGACTAACCCGCCCGGCGGGGTCCGCTCGCGCGGTTGGGTCTCCGACGCGTTCCGTCGCGACCCGTCAACGCGTTCCGTCGCGACCCGTCAACGCGTTCCGTCGCGACCGCCCTACCGTGTGGACGCGTAACATTCATCAGTACGCCACGCTGAATCATTCCAACCAGCCGAATACAGATGGGATCCAAGAACACAGCACCCGACCCGTCCACCGATCCGAGGGCGAACTACGACTACCAGAGCGAACCGTCGCAGGACTCGGCGCTCGTGGCCGACCTCGACGCGCTCGTCGACGGCGACGTGCGCTTCGACGAGTACTCCAAGCAGATGTACGCGACCGACGCCAGCGCGTACGAGGTGACGCCGATCGGGGTCGTCTACCCGACGTCGACCGCCGACGTCGCCGCGGCGATGGCGTACTGCGCCGAGGAGGGAATTCCGGCGCTGCCCCGCGGCGGGGGGACGAGCCTCGCCGGCCAGGCGGTGAACGAGGCGGTCGTCTTGGATTTCACGCGGTACATGACCGACATCGTCGACGTCGACCCCGAGAGCGAGCGGGTCCGGGCCCGGACCGGGATCACCCTCGGCGAGCTCAACCGCGTCCTGGAACCGCACGGCCTGAAGTTCGCGCCCGATCCGTCGACCGCCGACCGGAGCGCGCTCGGCGGCGCCATCGGAAACAACACGACCGGGGCGCACTCCCTGAAGTACGGGAAGACGGACGCGTACGTGGAGGAGGTCGAGGCGGTGCTGGCCGACGGGAGCGTCGAGACGTTCGGCGAGATCGCGGTCGCCGAGCTGCGCGCGGCGGCCGACCCCGACGGGGATCTCCTCGAGCGGATCTACGCGGAGGTCGTCCGGATCATCGACGAGGAGGCCGACGAGGTCGAAGAGCGGTTCCCCGACCTGAAACGGAACGTGTCGGGGTACAACCTCGACGTGCTGGTCGAGGAGGCCGAGACGGGGACGGTCAACCTCGCGCGCCTGCTCGTGGGAAGCGAGGGGACCCTCGCCATCGTCACCGAGGCGGAGGTGAGCCTCGAACCGATCCCGGAGACGAAGGGAGTCGCGCTGCTCACGTACCACGACCTGCTCGACGCGATGGAGGACGTCGGCCCGATCCTCGAACACGACGCGGCGGCGGTCGAGGTGCTCGACGGCGTCCTCGTCGAACTGGCGCGCGACCTCGAGGATTTCAAGGACGTCATCGGGCTGTTGCCCGACGAGACGGACTCGTTCCTGCTGATCGAGTTCTACGCCGACGACGAGGAGTCGGCCAAGCGGCGGGTCGACGACCTCCTCGAGGACCGGGTCGGCGACCTGGCGTTCGACGGAATGGCGGCGTACGACGAGGAGACCCAGAAGAAGTTCTGGAAGATGCGGAAGGCGTCGACGCCGATCCTGCTGTCGCGGACGGGCGACGAGAAGCACATCGCCTTCATCGAGGACCTCGCGATCCCGCCGGAGCACCTGCCGGAGTACACCAAGGAGTTCAAACAGATCTTCGAGGACCACGACACCTTCGGGAGCTTCTACGCGCACGCCGGCCCCGGCTGCATGCACGTCAGGCCACTCATCAACACGAAGACCGCCGAGGGGACCGAGACGATGGTGTCCATCTCGGACGCCGCCACGGACCTCGCGGTGAAGTACGGCGGGTCGGTCTCCGGCGAGCACGGCGACGGGCGCGCCCGGACCCAGTGGAACCGGAAGCTGTACGGCGATCGCCTCTGGAACGTCTTCCAGGACCTGAAGACCGCCTTCGACCCGGACTGGCTGCTCAACCCCGGCAGCGTCTGCGGGGACTTCGACATGAGCGAGCACCTCCGGTTCGGAGAGGAGTACGAGTTCGACGCGGGCTTCGAACCGGCCCTGGAGTGGGAGAACGAGAACGGGTTCCAGGGGATGGCCGAGCTCTGTCACGGCTGCGGCGGGTGTCGCACCAGCCAGGAGGGGACGGGCGGCGTGATGTGCCCGACCTACCGGGCGTCACAGGAAGAGATCACCAGCACGCGGGGCCGGGCGAACCTGCTCAGGCAGGCGATGAGCGGTGACCTCCCCGAGGGCGAGCAGTTCGACACGGAGTTCATGCGCGAGGTGCTCGACCTGTGTATCGGCTGTAAGGGCTGTGCGATCGACTGCCCCAGCGAGGTCGACATGGCGAAGATGAAGGTGGAGGTCGAACACGCCCACCACGAGGAGCACGGCGCGGACCTCCGGTCGAAGCTGTTCGCGAACGTCGACGCGCTCTCGAAGGTGGGGAGCGCGACGGCGCCGCTGTCGAACCTCGGCACCAAGGTCCCCGGCGCGCGCCTCGCCATGGAGAAGACGCTCGGCATCGCCCGCGAGCGCTCGCTCCCGACGTTCCACCGCGAGACGTTCGTGGACTGGTGGGGGGACCGCGGCGGGTCGGCGGTGAGCGAGGCGGCCGCGGACCGCCGCGTCGTGCTGGTGCCCGACACGGTCACGAACTACAACAACCCGGACGCCGGGAAGGCGGCGGTCAGGGTGCTCGAAGCGGCGGGGGTCCACGTGACCGTCGCGGAGGAGATCACCGACAGCGGGCGTCCGGCGCACTCGAAGGGGCTCCTCGGGAAGGCCCGCGAGACGGCCGAGTCCAACGTCGCGGCGCTGGCACCCCACGTGGACGACGGGCGCGACCTCGTCGTCGTCGAGCCGTCCGACGCGGTCATGTACCAGTCCGACTACCTCGACCTGCTGTCGTCGGACGCCGCGGTCCGCGTGTCCGAGAACGCCTACGGCGTGTTGGAGTACCTCGACACCTACCGGCTCGACGAGGCGCTCGACGCCGACGGCGGCGCGGAGCGGCTCACGTACCACGGGCACTGTCACCAGAAGTCCGTGAAGAAGGACCACCACGCTGTCGGCGTGCTCCGGCGGACGGGGTTCCGGGTCGACCCGCTCGACACCAGCTGCTGCGGGATGGCGGGGACGTTCGGCTACGAGTCGGAGCACTACTCGATGAGCCAGGCCATCGGCTCGATGCTGTTCGACCGGATCGACGACAGCGACGGCGACGCGGTCGTCGCACCCGGTGCGTCCTGCCGGACCCAGATCGGCGACGAGTACGACGAGAAGCCGCCGCACCCGATCGAGAAGATCGCCGACGCGCTGGCGTAGGGCGCGGCGGCCTACAGGTGTCGTTCGCTATTTAAATAGCAGCGAGCGACGGCGACCTTTTATAAATGAACGAGGCGGTGGCGCGTGCCTCCGAGCGGCCGGTCGGCCGCGAGGAGCACGCGCGAGGGACGCGGCGACCGTAGGGAGCCGCGAGGCTGGGGAGGTGTGAGGTTGCGGTGCGGGGTGGGGCTCAAAGGGGCAGCCGCGAGGGCGAAGCACGACGACGCAAGCACTGCAGGGAGCGAACGGAGTGAGCGACCGAAGCGCGCAGCGAGTCGCGCGAGTCCTCGCGGCTGGGGCTTTGTGGGTCCCCTCCGTGTTACTGCAGACAACGACGTACAGCCGAGCGGCAGCGAGGCGCGAAGCGCCTCTGGCAGCCGGCGGCGACTGCGGCTTTGGAGGAGTTCACCGTCGATACCCGATCAACCACTTATAAACAAACGCGACGAGAAATCGACGTTTCGTCCTAGTCGCCGAACGCGCCGTCCTCGCGCCACTCGTCGAGCGTCGTCTGATCGCCGACGAGCTCGCCGAACACGGACTCCGTGTGCTCGCCCAGCCGGGGCGCGGGCGACCGGACGACGTCGTCGTGCTCGGGGAAGTTGATCGGGTGGCCCGGGAGCAGGCACTCGCCCCAATCGGGGTCGTCGTGTTCGACGACGAGGTCGCGGGCTCGCGTCTGGTCGTAGTTGACGACATCCTCGACGTCGTTTATCGGCCCGCAGGGGAAGCCGTAGTCGATGAGGCGGTCGAGCCAGTACTCCGTCGGCTCCGTCGCGAACTCCTCCTCGATGATCCCGACGACGGTGTCGGCGTGCTCGTACCGGTCGTCGTTCGTCGGGTACTCCGCCAGCTCCTCGCGGCCGACCAGCTCGACGAAGTCGTCCCACCGGTCGTCGCTCGGGACGCCGGTGACGAGGGCGCCGTCGGCGGTCTCGAACCGCTGGTACGGAACGAGCGTCTGGTGGGACGTCCCCTGCGGCCCCGGCACCGATCCGTCCATCGAGTACGAGGTGAGGTACTCGTTCAGCAGTGTCACGATGGAGTCGAACAGCCCGACGTCGAACTTCCCGTTGAACGACTCGCCGTCGCCGGCCTCCGGGCCCTCCCGCTCGTAGAGCCGGGCGAGGATCCCGATCGCGGCGAACATGCCGGTCGTGAGGTCGCCGATGGCCTGCCCGACCTTCACCGGCTCGCCGCCCTCGGGCCCGGTGACGCTCATGATCCCGCCCTCCGCCTGGAGGATGAGGTCGAGGCCGGCCTGTTTCTTCCGGGGGCCGGTCTCGCCGTACCCCTTGATGCTGGCGTAGACGATCGCCGGGTTCCGGTCGCGGACGGCCTCGTAGCCGACGCCCAGCTTGTCGGTGACGCCGTAGCCGAAGTTCTCGACGAACACGTCGGCCGCCTCCAGCAGCGACAGCGCCGCCTCGGTACCGGCGTCGGACTTGAGATCGAGCGTGACGGAGCGTTTGTTCCGGTTGTTCGCCATGAAGTAGCCGGACTTCCCGTCCGGACCGATCCCCTGGTGGCGAGCGGGGTCACCGGCGCCGGGCCGCTCGATCTTCACGACGTCGGCGCCCATGTCGGCGAGGAGCGCGCCGCAGAACGGTCCCGCCCGGTGGCCGGTCATCTCCACGACGGTCAGTCCGGCGAGCGGTCCTCCGGTCATGCGTCGTTGAACTTGTCGACGAGCCGCTCGCGTTCGTCGGTCGCGAACTGTTCCCACCAGAGTTCGGCCTCGAACGAGCGGTTCTCCTCGGCGCTCTGCGCGTCGACCGCGTGGTTGAGCGCGCGCTTGGAGTTCTTCACCGCGGACCGGCCCGTCGCTTGGATCGCCTCGACGATCTCATCGACCGTCTCGTCGAGCTCGTCGCGCGGGACGGCGTGGTTGACGAGCCCGATCCGTTCCGCCTCGTCCGCCTCGATCATTCCGGCGGTGTAGACGAGCTCCTTCGCCTTCGCCTCGCCGACGAGTTCGATCGCCCGCCACGTGGAGTTCCCGGTCGGGATCTGGCCGATGTCCGTCACGGGAACGCCGAACTTCGCGTCGTCCACCGCGATCCGCATGTCGCAAAACATCGCGAAGATGAGGCCGCCGCCCACGCAGTACCCGTTGATCTTCGCGATGACGGGCGCGTGGCACTCGAAGGGCTTGCGGTACATCTCGTAGAACAGCTCCTGGCGGTCCTTCTGTCGCGGGTCGTGGTCCTCGGCGGCGCCCGCGTACTGCGAGATGTCGGCGCCCGCCGAGAAGGCGTCGTCGCCCTCGCCCGTGATCACGACCGCGTCGACGGAGCGGTCGAGCTGGATCTCGTCGAACGCCCGGAGGATGTCGAGCATCACCGTGTCGTTGAGCGCGTTGTACACCTCGGGCCTGTGGAACTCGATGACCGCGACGCCGTCTGTGACGTCGACGGAGATACTGTCGTACGCTGTCTCACCTACCATGGCTCAACCTCGCGTGCAGGTCTCAAAAGTATTGTGAGTGGGGGAGGCGTCCGACTGGAAGCGCGCCGATACGCGGGAGCGAGCGCGTCACCCGTGGAGAGGCAAGGGGTGCCACGTACCAAAGAGTTTACTTAGCGTGAGTGAATTCCGAAACCATGTCCTACGAGATAGCGACCATACCGGGCGACGGTATCGGCCCGGAAGTCGTCGACGAAACGCTCCCGCTGCTTCACGAGGCGGCGTCCCGCCACGGCGTCGACGTCGAGTTCACGGAGTACGGCTGGGGAACGGAGCGGTACCTGGAGACGGGCGAGATGATGCCGGACGACGCGCTCGATCAGATCGTCGACGCGGACTCGATCCTCCTCGGCGCGGTCGGTCATCCCGACGTCCCGGACCACATCACGCTCCACGGGCTCCTGTTGCCGATCCGGAAGGGGTTCAACCAGCAGGTGTGCAAGCGCCCGTCGATACTCTTCGAGGGCGTCGAGAGCCCGCTCCGGGGATACGAAGGCGGGGACATCGACTTCGTCGTGTACCGAGAGAACACGGAGGGGGAGTACTCCGACGCCGGGGGCCGCGTGCACGAGGGGTTCGACCACGAGGTGGCGATCCAGAGCGCGGTGTTCACCCGAGAGGGGACGGAGACGATCGTGCGGGCGGCGTTCGAGGCGGCGACGGAGCGCGAGGGGCACCTGACGAGCATCACGAAGTCCAACGCGCAGGCGTTCAGCATGACGTTCTGGGACGACGTCGTCGAGGACGTCGCGACCGAGTACCCGGGCGTCGAGGTCGAGTCGCTGCTCATCGACGCCGGGAGCATGGACCTCGTCCGCAGGCCGGAGGAGTTCGACGTGCTGGTCGCGTCGAACCTGTTCGGCGACATCCTCACCGACATCGGCGCCATCGTCAGCGGCAGCATGGGGCTCGCGCCGTCGGGCAATATCAACGTCGACGGCGAGTACCCGTCGATGTTCGAGCCCGTACACGGGAGCGCCCCGGACATCGTCGGGCGGGGCGTCGCGAACCCGATGGCCACCGTGCTCTCGGGCGCGATGCTGTTCGACGATCTCGGGGAGTCGGCCGTCTCCGACACCCTCTGGAGCGCGGTCCGAGCGGTGCTCGCCGACGCCGACGACGACTCGGTGACACCGGACCTCGGCGGATCGGCGTCGACGGGGGAGGTCGTCGCGGCGATCGAGGAACGGCTCTGATCGGCGTATTCAGCATTATCGAGGTGGAGCCTCCGGCCTCAAGGACCGAGGCACGTAGCGCCGAGGGAGTAGGGTGGGGTAGTTTACTCGGTTCGAAGCCCGACGACCGGCACGTCGGAGTAGAGCATCACCGACTGAACGACGCTCCCGAACAGCGCCTTCCCGACCGGCGACCGCTTTCGGCCGGCGATGACGAGGTACCTCGCGTCGTTGGACTCGGCGTAGTCGCTGATCTCGTCGGCCGGTTCGCCGAGCAGCCCCACCGGGATCGCGTCGTCGACGTCCGACTCGTCGATCACTTCCTGCGCGATGTCCTCCGCGATCTGCAGGATGTCGGCGGTCGGGATCGACTTGCCGGTGTCGCTCACGCTGGTTCGCTCGAGGTCGACGAACTCCGAGCGGCTCAACACGTGGACGACGTGAACTGGCTCGTCGAACGCCTCTCCGAGCTCGCTCGCTTCTTCGATGATATCCCGCGCTCTCTCCGACCGGTCGACGGCTGCCACAATTACCATACCGTTCGTAGTCGACCCCGGCATATAAAAGATCCCTCCCGGCCACTGAAGGGGGATGTACACCCGAGAGAGGGGGGTTCGGCACGTCGGGCGAACGACGCGAAAACCGCCAGTGGCCGAGCAGTCGCCGTCCCCCCGGTGAGGCCCTCACCGACGGAGAACCCCGACTCCGCGTCGGAGGACGAGGAGTTTGATAGAAACATTTATGATATTGCCACTTAATATCACGGACGGACACGGTAAAGGCCAACCCCAGAACGCCGATCCGGGCGAAAAATCCAGCTGAGCCGACCAACGTGACAACATGACTGACGAAACACCAACCGATTCGGTCGAATCGATATCGAACACCAAGCGACGGCGCTTGCTGCAGGCCATCGGCGCAACCTCCGCCATTTCGCTGGCCGGTTGTGCCGGCGACGGCGGCGACGGTGACGACGGCGGCGACGGTGACGACGGCGGCGACGGATGGTCTCCCGAGGGAACGGTCCGGTACATCGTCCCGTACGACGAGGGCGGCGGAACCGACACGTACGCACGCGGGATCCAAGAGGGATTCCAGGAAGAGCTCGGCGAATCGCTGCAGATCGACAACATTCCCGGCTCCGGCGGTCTGAACGGTCTCGGGGAGCTGTATCGCTCGGAGCCCGACGGGCAGACCATCGCGGGCAACGCCGGGCCGCTCGAAGTCGCCCCGCAGCTGCTCAACGAGCCGGACTTCGACATCCGAGACCTCACCGGGCTCGGCGTGGTCGGACAGTCGACGTGGTGTCTCGTCGTCAACGAGGAGTACGAAGGCGAGGTCGAGACGTTCGACGACGTCCTCGAGAAGTACGATAGCGGCGAGTGGGAGAACATCGGCGTCCAGTCGTCCGGAAGCTCCCAAGACATCATCGTCCTGCTGTACAAGTACGAGTACGAGGACGAGGTCGGCTGGAACTGGCAGAGCCGCGTGCAGTACACCGGGACGGGCCCGGTGGCGCAGGCGGTCGCCAGCGGCGAGGTCCCGTGTGGTATCGGGACCGACGCGGGAACGCAGTCCGTCGTCGACACCGGCCGGATCTACCCCGTGGTGACGTTCTTCGGGCCCGGTACCGGAGTCTACCCGGACATCGATTCGGTCACGGACCTCGACTACCCGGAGATCGACTTCGTCGGCGGCGTCTGGCGTGGCATCTACGCCCCGCCAGACGCGGATCAAGAGATCGTCGACTTCTACGCCGACGTGCTGGAACGCACCACCGAGAACGAGTCCGTGCAGGAGTGGAGCGACGAGACGGGGAACCCGGTCGTGTGGGAAGGACCAGAGGTCGCCGAGGAGAACTTCGAGGACGCCTTCACGCAGTTCGAAGAACTCGAGATCCTCGAACTCGTCAACGAAAACCAGCCCTGAACCGATCGCGACCCGATCGGTCCGTCGTACTTAATTTATTTATACTTGGAGTGCGCCGCATGAGACAAGACTGTCATGGTAAATTACTCAAAACGAGTTGAAGCAATCACAGCGGAACACGTGCTGCTCGTAACGCTGCTCGGGCTGTCGATAGTGTTCTACGTCGACCCGATACTCAAAGACTACCCGGAGAACGCGGCGATCTTCCCGCAGCTGATGGCACAGGTCGTCGGGATCGGATCGTTCCTCCTTCTCATACAGAACTACCTCCCGGGACCGCTTCGGAAGTTCGTCGCCGAGGAAGTGAGTATGACGGGGAGCTTCGAAGAGAGCCGCACCGAGGGCATCGGCGCCATCGAGGGCGCCAAAGAGGAGGAAGACTCCACGGACGTCGAGGACACCGACATCGACGAGAGGTACGTCGATACCGACGACGACGACACCGACGATGTCGCTGTGAAAGACCTCCCGCTGCATCAGAAGTGGGGCATCGACATCAACAACACGGTGATAATGATCGTCTTCTCGAGCGTCTACTTCGCGCTCGGGTGGGCGGTCGGCTTCCTCTACGTGACCCCGTTTTTCGTCTTCGTGTACACCACGTGGTTCAGAGTGAACCTCCTCAAGGGAGCGTTCCTCGCCGCGCTCGCGACGGTCATCGTGTACGGGTTCGTCGTCTTCCTGCTCATGCCGTTCGATCAGGGAGCGTTGGTGTTCACGGGGGGGCTCTGAATGGCGGTCGGAAGCCTCGTCGAGGGCATACAGATCGCGGTGAGCTGGCCGGTCATCGGCTGGATGGCCGCCGGCCTCCTCGCCGGGATCGTCCTCGGGGCGCTGCCCGGGATCGGATCGCCAGTCGGCATGGCGATCGTCCTCCCGCTCACCGTCCCGCTCGACCCGACGCCCGCGCTCATCCTCCTGATCTCCATCTACAGCGGCGCGATGTTCGGCGGGAGCATCTCGGCGATCCTGTTGAACGCGCCCGGGACCGAGTCGGCGGCCGCGACGACGCTCGACGGCTATCCGATGGCGAAGAAGGGGCTCGCGAAGAACGCGCTCGCGATCGCGACGACGTCCTCCGCGTTGAACGGATTCGTCGCCGCGATCCTGTTGATCCTCATCTCGCCGGTCCTCATCGAGGTCGTCCTCCTGTTCGGATCGGTTGAGTACTTCCTCCTCGCGATCCTCGGCATCTCGCTCATCACGATCGTCGCGGACGGGTCCATCCTGAAGGGGATCGTGGCGGGCGCGTTCGGCTTCATGGTCTCGACGATGGGCATCGCCATCATGGCGCCGACGCCGCGGTACGCGTTCGGTCAGCTCGCGCTGTACGACGGGCTCAACTTCGTCGCCGCCCTGATCGGGATGTTCGCCTTCGCGGAGATGATGAAGCTCGCGGTCCAGACGCAGATCGCCGAGGACGCGGTCGGCATCACGGGCAGCATCGTCGACGGGATCAAGACGGTGTTCAAGTACCCGAAGGCGATGTTCAAGGCGGGCGTGATCGGCATGCTGATCGGCGCCGTCCCCGGGTCCGGCGCGACGACGTCGACGTTCGTCGCGTACGCGGAGGAGGCGCGCTCGTCGGCCGCCGACGGGATCTTCGGCGAGGGCGACCCGCGGGGGATCATCGCCCCGGAGGGGGCGAACAACCCGACCGTCAGCGGGTCGCTGGTCCCGACGCTCTCGTTCGGGATTCCGGGCAGCGGTTCGACGGCGGTGTTCCTCGGCGGGATCCTGATGCACGGGCTCCAGCCCGGCCCGGGGCTGTTCGGCGATCAGCTCCACATCACGTACGCGCTGTTCGTCTCGGTGTTCCTCGGGAACATCATCATCCTCGGCGTCGGGTACACGATCATCCCGTACGCGAGCGCGATCACGAAGCTGGACACGGACGTCATCATCCCGATGGTCATCGTCCTCTCCTTTATCGGAGCGTTCAGCCTCAGGCGGAGCTGGTTCGACGCCTTCGGCGTGCTGGCGCTCGGCATCCTCGGGTACTACATGGTGAAGTACAACTACTCGGTGATAGCGTTCGTCCTCGGAATCGTTCTGGGGCCGATAGCCGAGGAGAACTTCTTCCGCGCGCTCCAGCTTTCGGGCGGTGGGTACGGCATCTTCGTGTCGCCGAGCCGGCCGCTGTCGCTCGGGATTTCCATCCTGATCATCCTGGCGCTGGTCGGACCGTTCCTCGGGCCGTATATACGGGAGGTGGTGGATAGCCGCCGGTAGCACGTCGCCGGCCTCTCCGGCACGGCGGATCGCTTCGGCACTCGGTCGGGCGTCGACGGACGGCGACCGACTGACGCGCTTCTCACTGCGGTATCCGGCTCGACTCTTTTAATACGTCCTCGATTCGACCGCCGACGAGCTCGCGCTCGGTCGGTGACGGTGCCGTTCGCGGCGGCCGCGTTCGCGCGTGACGAGTGCCCGGAACCGTACCTATATACCGGTCTAGCGTCTGTGTCCTGGCGTACGATGACCGCCCAGAAGCGAGAAGCGCGGGCAGCAGACGCATCACCGGCTCACGGCGTTTCTCCGGCGATAGCGGGCGTGGGCATGACGGCGTTCGCCGGGGCCGACGAGCGACCGCTCCCCGAGCTCCTCCTCGTCGCGGCGGAACGCGCGCTCGACGACGCCGACCGCGAACCGGGCGGCGTGGACTCGGTCCACGTCGGGAACATGGCCGCCGAGGCGTTCAACGGCCGGTCCGGGCTGGCGAACGCGCTCGTCGGCGGGCTCGGCATGACCGGCGTCGCGGCTCGCCGGATCGAAAACACCAGCGCGAGCGGCGCCAGCGCGTTTGAAGACGCGGTCGCGGCGGTCGCGAGCGGCCGGCACGAGCGAGCGCTGGCCGTGGGCGGCGAGAAGATGTCCGCCGCGGACACGGCGACGGCCACGGAGATCATCAGTCGGATCACCCACGACCGGGAGTACGAACAGGGGATCACGCTTCCGTCCTTCGGCGGTCTGGCGGCGGCCGCCTACCTGCGCGAGACCGACGCGGACCGACGCGACCTGGCGCGGGTCGCCGTAAAGAACCACGGAAACGCGGTCTCGAACGAGTATGCCCAGTTCGGCAAGCGGATCGACGTCGAGGACGTGCTCGCGTCGCCGCCTGTCGCCGAGCCGCTGCGCCTCTACGACTGCTGTCCGACCAGCGACGGGGCCGCGGCGGTCGTGATCGAGGCGGGTCCGTCGGCGACCGGCGACGCGGTGACGGTCGCCGCCTGCGAGAGCGCCACCGGGACGCACGCGGTCGCCGACCGGGCGGACCCGCTCGATATCGAGAGCGTGCGGACCGCCGGCGAGCGCGCGTACGACGCGGCCGGCTTCGGGGCGGACGTGATCGACCTCGCGTGCATCCACGACGCGTTCACGATCCTCGAGTGGCTGGAGATGGAGGAGCTGGGGCTCGCGCCGACGGGACGAGCGTGGGAGCTCACCCGCGACGGTCGGACGGATCTCGACGGGGACCTCCCCGTTAACCCCGGCGGCGGACTGAAGGCCCGCGGGCACCCGCTCGGCGCGACGGGGATCTCGCAGGTGATCGAGCTCGTGTGGCAGCTCCGCGGCGACCTGCCCGACGAGCGGGCGGTCGACGGCGCGTCCCGCGGGCTCGCCGTCAACGTCGCCGGGTTCGGGAACAACGCCGTCTGCACCCTCCTGGAGGCCGACGCGTGACCGAACTGCTCGAATGCCGCGACTGTGGGCGCCGGACGTACTACGAGAAGCACCGCTGTCCGGAGTGCGACGGGAGTGCGTTCGACGGCGTCCCGGCCGGGACCGGCGAGCTGATCGCCGTGACGACCGTCCACGTCACGCCGGACGGGGTCCGCGAGCCGAACGCGCTGGGGCTCGCCTCGTTCCCCGGCGGCGCGAGCGTCATCGCCCAGCTCGACGGAGAGCTCTCGGTCGGGGACGCCGTGCGGCTGGTCGGAGACCGCGAGCTCCGAGTCACCGAGGACGGGCCGCTGCGGGGCGTTCGCATCGCCGCCGCCGAGTGAGCGCGAGACGGCTCCGTCGGCGGTCGGTTACGCGTCGTACCGCGCCAACTCGACCAGATTGCCGTCGGGGTCGCGGACGTACACCGACTCCGTCGGGCCGCGCGCACCCACCTTCTCGACGGGGCCGTGAACGATCGCGATGCCGCGGTCGCGGAGGTCTCGACGGAGCCCGTCGAGGGGGTCCTCGACGACGAGACAGAGGTCCCCGCTGCCCGGCGTCGGCCGGTCGGCGTGCGGCGTGTACACGTCGTCGGCCGGGTGAAAATTGACCTTCTGGTCGCCGAAGGAGACGGCCCGTCGGCCGCCGTCGAACGTCTCGGCCGTGCCGCCGAGGGCAGTCGCGTAGAACTCGACGGCGCGGTCGACGTCGGCGACGGTCAACACGACGTGATCGAGACCGGTAACGTGCATGCGACCGCTCCGTGCGGCGGGTACAAAAGCGCTCCGCGGGTCGCGACTTCGACGGGCGTCTCCGCGCCGACCGCGGGCACAACACTATAGCCCGCTCCGTCGTAGGGGCCGGTATGCGTGCCGTCCGATTCCACGAACACGGAGACGAGAGCGTACTGACCCTGGAGACCGTCGACCGCCCCGACCCCGGTCCGGGGGAGGCCCTCGTGCGGATCGAGGCGGCGAGCGTGAATCCGATCGACGAGTACGTCCGCGAGGGGAACGTGAGCCCTCCGTCCGGGCTCCCGCACGTCGGCGGCTCCGACCTCGCCGGCGTCGTCGAGGCCGTGGGCGAGGGCGTGACGGGAGTCGAGCCGGGCGACCGCGTGTTCGCGACCGGGCTCGGCCTGTTCTCTCCGGGGACGTACGCTGAGTACACGGTCGCGCCGGTCGAACAGCTGGCAGCGCTCCCGGCGTCGGTCCCGTTTCGAGAGGGAGCGGCGGCCGCGATGGCGTTCGCGACCGCCTGGCGCGCGCTCGTGACCCGCGGCGACCTGCGGGTGGGCGAGGTGGCGCTGGTCCACGGCGCGTCCGGCGGGGTGGGCCACGCGGCGGTGCAGGTCGCCGCGGCGGCGGGGGCGACCGTCGTCGGCACCGCCCGGGAGGGCGAGCCGGCCGCGTTCGCGCGGAGGCTCGGCGCTGACGCCGTCGTCGACTACCGGAGCGAGACCCTCGCCGACGACGTCGCGGCGGCGGCCGACGGGCGCGGGGTCGACGTGGTGTTCGAGCCGCAGGCGGACGCGCACCTCGCGGCGAACCTGGCGTGTCTGACGCGCGGCGGCCGGATCGTCGTTATCGGGGAGCAGGGACCCATCACCGTCGACGGCGGCACGTCGATGGCGGCGAAGCAGGCGGACGCGGACCTGCGGTTCATGTCGATCGTGGCCTCGCGGGGTGATCAGGCGGCGATCCTCGAACGCGTCGGCGAACGCCTCGCAGACGGGGCGTTCACGGCGGAGATCGACTCGGTGTTCGGGCTGGACTCGGTGCCAGAGGCGTTGGCCGAACTGCGATCCTCGGGGACGCTCGGGAAGGTCGTCCTCGACACGAGCCGCTGATCAGGGCTCAGGAATCGCGCCCGCCTCGATCAGCTCCTCGATCCGGGCGTCGTCGTAGCCGACCGCCTCCAACACTCGCACGGTGTCCTCACCCAGCAGCGGCGGGGCCTTCTCGAACCCCGAGTCGGCGCGCTCGTAGTTGAGCGGGTGCTCGATGACGGGGATCTCCCCCGCGGCGGGGTGGTCGATCGAGCCGACGACGCCGCGGGCGCGCACCTGCTCGTTGTCGAGCGCCTCGTCGACGTCGAACACCGGGCCCACGGGGAGGCCGCGCTCGTCCGCCAGCAGCTCGACCCACTCGTCGGTCGTCTTGGTTTGCAGGACCTCAGAGAGCTCCGCCTCGAGCGCGTCCATGTTGTTCACCCGCGCCGAGTTCGTGGCGAAGCGCTCGTCCGTCGAGAGCTCCTCGCGGCCGGTCGCCTCGCAGAACTCCTCCCAGAGCTTCTGGTTCCCGCAGGCGACGTTGAGGTGACCGTCGGCCGTCGGGTACATTTGATACGGCGCGAGCACCGGGTCTTTCGTCCCCATCCGCGAGGTCTCCTCGCCGACGAAGCTCTTGCCGGCCTGCTTCGTGAGCCAGGGGAGCGCGGCGTCGAGCATGCCGAGCTCGACGCGCTCGCCCTCGCCGGTCCGCTCGCGGTTGTACAGCGACGTGACGATCCCGAACGCGGACCACATCGCGGTGATGAGGTCCGTCTGCGGGAGCCCGACCTTCGCCGGCGGCGCGTCGGGGTAGCCCGTGACGCTCATGATGCCGCTCATCCCCTGCACGAGCAGGTCGTACCCCGGTCGGTCGCTCCACGGGCCCGTCTCGCCGAACGCCGAGATCGAGCAGTAGATCAGCTCGTCGTTGTGCTCTCGGAGCGTCTCGTAGCCGACGCCGAGCCGCTCGGCGGTGCCCGGTCGGAAGTTCTCGACGACGACGTCCGCCTCGGCGACGACGTCGTACAGCGCCGCCAGCCCCGCCTCCGTCTTCAGGTTCAGTTCGACGCTCTGTTTCCCGTAGTTCACCGTCCAGAAGTACGGCGACTCGCCCTCCTCGGACGCCGGCCGCCCGGGGCCCTCGTACCCCTCGACGTCGACGAACGGCGGCCCCGAGTACCGGCTGTCGTCGCCGACGCCCGGACGCTCGACCTTGATCACTTCCGCTCCCTGGTTCGCCAACATCAGCGTGGCGAACCCCCCGGTGACGAACGTCGTCAGGTCGACCACGACGATCTCCTCTAAGAGTCGCTGTCGCTTTTCGTCTGCGCTCATACCGATCACTCCAACGACGACAGCATAAAACTTGGGAGAGTGCGGGTGGGCGACGACCCGGATCGGAGCCTCGGATCCGAGCCGGGGGCCTTAGAGCCGCGTCAACAGCAACACCGCGACGCCGCCGAGTCCGGCGATCCCTGCGAGGACAAAGAACAACACGGCGCTCGTCGAGCTCGTGAGCACGAATCCCGCGAGCGACGCGCCGAGGGCTCCGACTCCGAACATCGCGAGATAGGTGAACCCGTACGAGAGCCCCTGAACGGCTTCGCCGGCGTTCTCGGCGATGACGACCTGATAGATCGGCGCCGTGCCGTACACGAAGAAGCCGAGCAGGAGACAGATCCCGACGAGCGCGACGGTACCGAGCCCTCGGACGAACGGGAACGCCGCGGCGAGGCCGGCGAGCACCGCGAAGAAGCCGAAGAAGGCGGTCGTGCTGGAGACGCGGTCGGTCAACCGTCCGCCCACGTACTGGCCGCCGATGCCGACGGTCAGGAGAGCGGTGTACACGTACTGCGCCGGCTGGACGGTCTGATCGAGCAGCTCGAAGGGCCGGAGCGTCGGGGACTCGGCGAGGACGTCCGGGAGGAACGTCAGCAGGCCGCGGTAGTACGTCCCGTACAACAGCACCGCGACGAGCGCGACCGTGAACGCCGTGGCGAACAGGGTACGAGAGTCCCGAGCGGTTTGACGGAGCTCGTCGCCGATCGACCCCCGCTCGCCGGGTTCCTCGGCCTCGCCGAGGTCGAACTCGATCCGCGTGCCGGCCACGCCGACGAGCAGAGCGACGGCCGACAGCACGCCGGCCGCGATCCGCCAGTCGACGAAGATGAGCAGCAGCGCCGTGAGAAGCGGACCGAGGGCCGTGCCGACGTTGCCGCCCGCGCCGTGGTACGCGAACACCGTGCCGCGGGCGTCCGCGGTGCGGCTGATGAGCGAGAGCCCCGCGGGGTGGTAAACGCTCGCGAAACAGCCCCACAGCAGCACGGCGGCCCCGAGGGAGACCACGCCGCGCGCGAGCGCCACGATCCCGAACCCGATCCCCATCCCCCCGATCGAGGCCAGGATCAGGCGCCGCGAGCTGAACCGGTCCGAGAGGACGCCGCTCACCGGCGCGCCGAGGCCGATGAACGCGTAGCCGGCGCCGATGACGGTGCCGATGACGGCCGCGGAGACGTCGAACTCCACCATCCAAAGCCCGACGAACAGCGGTATCGAGAGTTCGTACGTGTGAAACATCGCGTGGGCGAGAGAGGTAAAACGCACGAGCGCCCGGTCGTTCGCGTTCATCGCTTTAACCAGCGCCGAGAGCGGTAATAAACTCTCGGGAGCGGCGCCGCGGTCGGCCGACAGCGGGGGTCACACCGAGTGTTCGATGTGGAGCTCCAGCTCGTTGACCGCGCCGAGGATGCGCTCCGGGAGCGCCTCGGTGAAGCGGTCGCCGGTGATCCGGTTGGCGGGCCCGGAGACGCTGAGCGCGCCGACCACCTCGCCGCCGGCGAGCACGGCCGCGCCGACCGCGTGGACGCCCGCGGTCGTCTCCTGTCGGTTGAACGCGTAGCCGCGGTCGCTGATCCGATCCAGCTCCTCGAACAGCTCCTCGCGGGTCGTGATGGCGTCGTGGCCGGCGTCGAGTCCGCGAGCGTCGAGGATCTCCTCGACCCGGTCCCGGTCGTAGGCCGCGAGGATCGCCTTCCCCGCCGCGCTCGTGTGGATCGCGCCGCGCTTCCCGACGTGGGCGCCGGTCTGGACGGCGCTCTGACCGACCTCGGTGTAGAGGTACACCCGCTCGCCGTTCTCCTCGACGATGAACTGCGCGCGCTCGCCCGTCTCGGCGGCGAGGGCGTCGACCTTCTCCTTGATCATGGGGTAAGCCGTCACCCGGCGCTGAATCTGACCGCCGATCGTGAGGAACTGGAGGCCGAGCGCGTACGCGTCACCGTCGCGGACGACGTACCCGTGCTTCTTCAGCGTCGCGAGGTGCCGGTGAACCGTGCTGGGAGCCAATCCGAGATGCTCGGAGAGTTCGTCGATACTCATCCCGTCTGTTCCTCGGAGGGTATCGACCAGCCGTAACGACGTTTCGGTCGTCTTTGCGACCGATTTGAGCTCTTTCTCCATGCGTGTCTGTTCGCGCCTGACTACTTAAGTTCCCGAGTACTCGGATACTAAAGAATATTTTATGCGCTCTCGGTCACCGAAAGAACGTTGTGAGTTCGTCTATCTGAGCCGCGATATATGCGTGTGAAACACCTCTTACGGTATCCAGACGGCTAATTTCGTCGAATCGGCAACGGAACGAGCGATCCCGTCGAGAAATGCCGATCCGGATTTTTCGGATGTCGCGGCTGTTCCAGCAGCCTCCATTACAGACGTATGGATGTAACGAAACTCAGAGGCGGACGCAGGCGTTCGACGCTCCGTCAGCCTCGGCTCGATCCTGAGACGAACCGCGTCGGCCCCCACGTTTATCTCGGTCGAGCGGGACGCGTTTGTATGGACACTCTCGACGACCTCGTCGTGCCCGAGGCGACGGTGGTCGACGCGTGCGGCGACCCGCCGCTCCCGGAGCTGGGACTCATCGAGCGGAACTGGGACACGGACCCGATCCCGAGCGAGCACGTCGAGGCCGCGGCCGCGGAGGCTGTGGCGTCGCTCGACTTCGACGGCGTGCCCGACGGCGGCGAGGTCGCCGTCGGCGCCGGCAGCCGCGGTATCGCCAACCTCCCGGCGATCGTGGCCGGCGTCGTCGGTGCGATTCGGGACGCCGGATACGACCCCTTCGTGTTTCCGGCGATGGGGAGCCACGGCGGGGCCACCGCGGAGGGCCAGCGGGAGATGCTCGAATCCCTCGGAGTGACCCCGGAGGCGATCGGCTGCGAGATCCGATCGAGCATGGAGGTCGTGCAAATTGGCGAGACCCGGGATCGGGGAGTCCCCGTCTACGCGGACGCCCACGCCGCCGACGCCGACGCGATCGTTCCGGTCAATCGGGTGAAGCCGCACACCGACTACGACGGTCCCGTCGAGAGCGGGCTCTCGAAGATGCTCGTCATCGGCATGGGGAAACAGCGCGGGGCGAAGACGGCCCACGAGTGGGCGGTCGACTGGAGCTTCCGGAACATGATCCCGGAGATCGCGGGGAAGCTGCTGGCCGAGCTCCCAGTCGCGGGCGGCGTCGCGATCGTCGAGGACCAGTTCGACGACACGACCGTGATCGAGGGCGTCCCCGCGTCCGGCTTCCTCGACCGCGAGGCGGAGCTGCTGGAGCTCGCCTACGACCGCCTGCCGACGATCCCCTTCGACGACGTCGACGTGTTGGTCCTCGATCGGCAGGGGAAAGACGTCAGCGGACAGGGGATGGACACGAACGTGATCGGTCGCCGCCCGTTCGCGATCAACGAGCCGGAGCCGGAACTTCCGGACGTCAAGCGGATCTTCGTGCGAGGGCTGACGGACACGACCCACGGCAACGCCATGGGGATGGGATCCGCGGACTTCGTCCACCGGGATCTGGCCGCCGAACTCGACAGCTCGACCACGCTCATCAACGCGATCACCGCGAGCACGACGCGAGGGGTCCGACTGCCGCCGGTCGTCGAGACGGACCGCGCCGGCCTCGTCGCGTCGCTCTCGACCGTCGGCGTCGTCGACCCGGACGCGGTCCGCGTGCTCCGGGCGACGGACACGATGCGGCTCGACCGGCTGTACGCCTCCACCGCGCTCGTCGAGGCGGCGCGCGAGCGCGACGATCTCCGGGTCGTCGCGGAGCCGAGCCCGATCGGGTTCGACGACGGACAGTTCGCCGCGCCGACCCCGCACGAGACGGGGGACCGCGAGTCGTAACGGTCGGCGCGCGGCGAGGCGCACCGGGGAGACCGAATGGACGGCGCGACACGTGAGAGATAGATTTAAGACAATGAATGAATTTTGTAGGATAAATCGATGGATCAAACCTCTCAATCAGTCGCGCGTGTCGACGTCCGGAACATCGGCGGCATCGACGAGGCGTCCGTGGCCCTGCCCGAGGGCGTCTCGGTGTTGGCCGGGCGGAACGCGACGAACCGAACCTCATTCTTGCGGGCACTGATGGCCGGGCTCGGGAGCCAGCGGACCTCGCTCAAGCGCGACGCCGACGAGGGCGCGGTGACCCTCGAACTCGGCGGCGAGACGTACACCCGAACGCTGACGCGACGCGGCGACTCGGTCGCGTTCGGGGGCGACCCGTATCTCGACGACCCGGAGCTCGCGGACCTGTTCGCCTTCCTGCTGGAGAGCAACGAAGCGCGCCGCGCCGTCGCGCGCGGCGACGACCTCCAGGAGGTCATCATGCGACCGATCGACACCGACTCGATCGACGCCGAGATACGGGAGTGCAAGCAGGAGCGGGCCGACCTCGAGGCCGAGATCGACGAGCTGAACGGGCTTGAACAGGAGCTGCCCGACCTCGAGGCCGACCGCCGGACGAAGCAGACGGAGCTCGAGGAGGCCGAGGCGGCGCTCGAGGCGGCCCGGGAGGAGCTGGAGGACCTCGACGCCGGCGTCGAGGAGAGCCGCACCCGCAAGCGGGAGCTCGAAGAGGCGTTCCAGCGCGTTCGCGACGCGCGCTCGGAGCTCGACGACCTCGAGTTCGACCTCGAAACGGAGCGGTCGACGCTGGCGGAGCTCAAGTCGGAGCGCGACGAGCTTCGAGAGACGGTCGAGTCGGCCCAGAAGCCCGAGAAGAGCCCCGACCGGCTCGCCGGCCGTATCGACGAGCTGCGCCGTCGCCAGCGCGCGCTCGACGAGGCGATCAACGAGCTCGGCAGCGTCATCAGCTTCAACGAGGACATGCTGAACGGCGCGGCGCCCGCCATCGACGTGGAGCGGACCGACGCCGACGCGGGCGAGGCGAGCCTCGCGTCACGGGGCGGCGGCAGCCCGACCGACATGCTGACCGGCGACGACCGGACGGTGTGTTGGACCTGCGGCTCCGCGGTCGAGACCGAGCAGATCGAGACGACGCTCGACCGCCTCCGGGAGCTCCGTTCGGAGCGGCTCGACGAGCGCAGCGAGCTCCGCGCGGAGATCCAGGAGCTCACCGACGAGCAGTCGGCGCTCCGCGAGGCGCAGCGCGAGGTCGAGCGCGCCGAAGAGCGGCTCGACACCGTCGAGACCGAGATCGAGTCGACCGAGTCGCGGATCGCGGCGCTCGAGTCGGACATCGATGCGAAGCGGTCGGCGATCGAGGAACTGGAGGCCGAGGCCGAGTCGATCGACGTGGACGGCCACGACGAGGCGCTGGAGCGCCACCGCGAGGTCAACGAGATCGAGCTCCGGGTCGACCGGCTCGAATCGGAGCTCGCGGAGCTCGACGCCGAGATCGACGAGCGGGAGGCGGCGCTCGAACGGCGCGAGGAGCTCGAGGCAGAGCGGGAGGAGATCGCTGACCGGTTGACGGAACTGCGGACGCGGGTCGATCGGTTGGAGGAGAGCGCCGTCGAGGAGTTCAACGAGCACATGGAGACGGTCCTCGATATCCTCGAGTACGAGAACCTCGACCGCGTCTGGATCGAACGCCGTGAGACGGACGTACGCGAGGGGCGTCGGAAGGTGTCGCGGACGCGGTTCGACCTGCACATCGTCCGCACGTCCTCCGACGGGGCGGTCTACGAGGACACCATCGACCACCTCTCCGAGAGCGAGCGTGAGGTGACCGGACTGGTGTTCGCGCTGGCGGGATACCTGGTCCACGACGTCCACGAGACGGTGCCGTTCATCGTCCTCGACTCGCTGGAGGCCATCGACTCGGACCGCATCGCGCGCGTCGTCGACTACTTCCGCGACCACGCCGACTTCCTGGTGGCCGCGTTGCTGCCCGAGGACGCCGCCGCGCTCTCGGACGAGTACGCGTACGTCGAGCGGATCGACTGACCCGCCGAACGCCGCCGTGCGGCTCGGAGACGCGGCGGGCCACCGACACGCTTGTAACGTCGCCTCGCTATCGATGAGTATGACCGACGAGGACGGACCGAACACGAAGGTCGGACGAGTGATCGAGGCGTACGGCCTCGACGGGATGGGAGCGACGCTCGAGGCCGCGTGGACCGGCGAGGCGGGCGAGCGCACGAGCCTGCGGGACCTCGCCGACGAGTTCAACGAGGCGGTGTTGGCGGCGGCGGTCCGCGAGACCGCGGGCTCGTCGCTCGACGTCGAGGCCTCGAGCACGTACGAGGCGCTGGAGGACGGGACCGGGTCAGAGGTGACCCGGGCGCGACGCCGGCTCGAACGCGAGGGCGTGGACGTCGACGAGCTGACGGCGGACTTCGTCACGCACCAAGCGGTCCACACGTATCTCACCGAGGACCGCGGGGCGAGCCTCCCGACCGACGAGGCGGACCGCGGCGAACGGAAGATCGAGACGATCGAGAAGCTACAGGGGCGGCTCTCCGCGGTCACCGAGTCCGCGATCGCGTCGCTCGCGAACGCCGACGAGCTCGACCGGGGCGACTACGACGTCCTCGTCGACGTGCGGGCCGTCTGTCCGAACTGCGGGACGGACGCGCCGGTTGGCGAAGTGATCCGTCGGGGGGGCTGCGGCTGCACGGCGGAGGACGCGTCGACGGGCAAGAACTGACCCGGGCGCCGGCCGCAATCGTCGTCGCGACCCGATCCCCCGCGGCCGCGTTGGCTGCGGGCGATTCACCGCGGCCGCGTTGGCTGCGGGATCGGTGTGACCCGCGAAGCAGACGCAGTTACTATCATATATAAATAATACCCCCATTTCATATACGTTTTCGGGAGTCTGGGTCGTGATTCGCGCTCGGGTGCGGAACAGCCACGGACGCGGTAACGCCCTCCCGCAGGTAGCGAGGGCGGGACCCGAGTCCACTGAGTCACAAATGCGTGTTTTATGCCGATATATCGCCAGTTTTGTTCCAGACTTCAATTTATATCGGCCTCTGCGCGCTGTTAGAATTGTGCAGTGACATCACGTCTGTCGGACCGAGGAGTCACGTGGGGGCACGTGCACGAATTCGGCGGTCGATCACCTCTCCGAGACGTCGGAATATACGTATTAGAGATGCGTTACGACCGATTTAGTATCTTTATTCAGAAATATTTAAGTAAGATTTGAACGCGGCGGAGGCGGGTGTTCGTCCGATGC
Organism: Halorubrum sp.; assembly: GCF_046498025.1. Classification (NCBI taxonomy): domain Archaea; kingdom Methanobacteriati; phylum Methanobacteriota; class Halobacteria; order Halobacteriales; family Haloferacaceae; genus Halorubrum; species Halorubrum sp. Next base: position 12,037 of record NZ_JAWOBM010000021.1, on the reverse strand, counting down.
TGTCGGTCGTCGTGCCCCCGATTGCGACGCGGTCGCACTCGTTCGGCGGCGCGACTACGGGCGTTCCGAAAGTAATACCCCGTCGATACGACAACCTAACCCGACATGGTCTCCCGCGAAAACGAGATCGTCATCGCGTGTTTGATCGGAGGAGTGACGCTCTCCGCGTTCGTCGCGGACGCGGGCGCACCGCCGATCGCCGTCTCGAGCGTGTTGGTGATCGTGGCGGCAGTCCTCCCGATGCTAATAAACAACCGCCGCGAGGGCTGAGCGAGACGCGAGCGCGCTCGTCGGATCGGCTCGCAGCGCCTCGCCGAGAGAACCGCTTATCTGCCGCGGGAGAGAGGACAGCCTATGAACGAGGCGGCGGTGTTCGATCGCGTGGTGACCGCGCTCGACGAGCGGAACTACGAGCCGCTGGTGCACGTGCCCGAGGCGCACAGCGAGACGTACGCGGACGTGCTCTCGCGGTGCCGCCGCCACGAGATCACGATCCGGGGGCGGTACCCCGACGTGCTCGGCTTCACCGACGCGGACCGCGGGTTCGCAATCGAGGTGAAGGGGTCGACGAACCTGCTCCGCGGTATCGGACAGGCGATGACGTATCAGCAGGGCGCGCACGTCTCGTACCTCGCGGGCGACGGCGACGCCGTCGCGCCCCACGCGAACCTGCTCCGGTCGAAGGGGGTCGGCGTCATCGGTGTCGAGAGAGACGGGGTGCGGTCGTGGGACGACCCGCCGAGCGCCGAATCGACGGCGGAGGTCGCCGACATCGAAGGGCAGCTGTCCGTCAGGCTCCGCGGGAGCGAGTTCGGCGGCGACGTCACGACGCTGAGCCTCGCGCAGCCGCTGAACTACCTCGCGCCGGTCGTCGCCGTCGACCGGTACGGGCCCCTCGCGCGCGACGAGCTCGTCGACGCCATCGCCGACGAGTACGGGTTCGGCGCCGGCGACGAGACCGTCGCGAGCGCGCGGACGCTCGGCCTCCTCGCGCTCGGGTCGCCGCGCGAGCTGACCTCGCAGGGGGAGCTGGCCGCGACGGTGCTCCGCGGCTACGGGGTCGAGACCCTCGACGACCTCCGCCTGACGAAGGCGGACGTCTCGCGTCGCACGGTCGCCGAGGTCCACCCGCCGCTCGCGGTGTTGCTGCGGAACGCGTTCGCCAGACACCCCGAGTTCGGCCTGCTGCTCGACGCGCTCCGCAAGGAGGGGCCGCGCGTTCACTTCCTCGACCTGGTCGAGCGGCTGGTCCGCGAGTACCCGAACGTCTTCCTGAGCGCCTTCTGCACGACGCGGGGGGCCACGCGAGCGCGAGAGCTGATCGAGCGCGGCGAGACGGAGCGGCTCTACCGGGACTGAGCGGTCTGGACGGACGTGATACGCAACAACGTCCTCTTCAACTTCGTCCAGCAGCTCAAACACGTCGGCGTGCTCGCGCCGGAGACGCGGAGCCACAGCGGGGCGATACGCGAGTACGACCCCGACGAGAAGCCGTGGGTCGTCCGCGAGGACGGAGTCGCCTGACGCGTCTCGTCGTCGAGAGCGAAGCCGTCCGACGCGTCTCGTCGTCGAGGACAGCGGGCGGCGGTATCGGATCGCCGCGAAAGCACGGCCGCGAAAACGACTACCGCGAACGGTAGTCGGTCACGGGCTCCGAATGGCGTGGGGTGGGTCGTTCTCACAGGAGGGAGCTCACGGAACGGGTTCCGCACGCACAACACCGGTGGCGCTCCCGACCACCGGCACCGCTCGCTACGGCGGGGAAACACAAAGCCGTCTCCCCGAACCAATCAGGTACTCGGTCCCGCGTACACGTTCGGCGCGACCGCCTGAAGCCGCCGGAGGGGGCGACACGTACGGTGGGAGCGCCCGCGAGCAGCGGCGAGAGCGACGACGGAAGGGACGTAGCTCGCCCTCGTCACCGACTCTCACGGCGGGGCTCCCGCGGCGGAAACGCGGGAACCGGCGTCTCGAAATAAGCGCTGTGAGCGATCCTCAAGACCTCACAGCGCCTAGTACGGGTATGGCCGACAGACAGTACCGGACCGGTATCGACCCGGCGACGGCGGACGGGATCGTCAGCGCGGCGCGGACGGGAGTCGGAGACACGCTCCGAAGCGTGCTCCACTTCACACCCGCGTCGTTCGACGTGTTGTACGTCAGGCGGGACCTGTACGACACTCCCGAGGCCGCCCGTGACGCGAAGTCGCGACTGGTCGCGATCGAGCGGTCGGGATTCGCCGAGAAGCCCCTCCGGACCGCGCTCGGCGAGGGGTCGCTCGAACGGACGTCGATCGGCCCGTACCGCTTCACCGTGCGGTTCCACGACGACGGGTTCGTCGTCCGCGTCCTCGAGGGCGACGGCGGCGTCCTCCTCACGGCCGACGAGATGGACGTGCGGGCCTTCGAGGAGGCCGCGATCGCCGTCCGCGAGCTCCTCGCGGAGTGAACGCGGTGCGGATGACACGTCGCACCGAGGTGTCGTGTCGCTGACGCCCCAGTTCGCCGGGATCGCCCGATGCGGTGCGTAGAACCCGCGATGTTTTCGACAGGCTCAGTCAGCGTCCGCGAAAGATGAGGCGGTTTGGCGAACGGACTGCGAGCGAGAGGTGACCTCTCGTTCGCGCTCACACCGAGCCGTCGTCGGCGAACCGGTCCGGAATCGCCCGGCGGAGGACCCCGGGCGTGGTCGGCGAGAGCCCGCTGACGAGCAGGAAGCCGGCGAAGATGACGCCGAAACCGATCAGCGACAGCGTCGAGACGGTCTCCCCGAGCAGCGCCCACCCGCCGACGGCGGAGACGACGGGAACGAAGTAGAACAGCAGGTTCGCCCGCGTCGCGTCGGTCTCGTCGATGAGCGCGAAGTACGCGAGGTAGGCGATCGCACCGGAGAACACGCCCACGTACAGCAGGGCCGCGAGCGCGACGGGCGGCGCCGACAGGCCGGCGACGGACTCGCCGGCACCGAGGCTCAGCGCGTGCGAGAGGAGGGCCGCCAGCGGGACGCCCCAGACGGTGCGGGCCGTGCTCGAGAGCGTCGCGTCGGCGCGGCGGATCACCACGGCGCCGAGCGCGCTCGTCACGGCGGCCCCGAACAGCAGCGGCACGCCGAGCCCGCCGCCCAACAGCGCCGAGGGGTCGGGGTTCGCCACGAGGACCACGCCGAGCAGCCCCAGTCCCATCCCGACCGCGCCGCGGACCGACAGCCGACCGTCGGACAGGAGGACGGCCGCGAACACCGGCGTGAGGATCGGGTTGAGGCTGAAGACGACGGCCGCGACGCCGCTGGTGACGTGCTGCTGGCCGAGGAACAACAGCGCGTTCGTCAGGCCGACGACGAGCACGCCGGTGGCGAAGATGCCGAGCGCGTCGCCCGCCGTGCGGGGCCGGAGCTCCGCCTTGGAGAGCGTCGTCGCCGCGAAGACCGCGAGGACGACGGCGCCGATGTCGAACCGGACCGCGACGAAGAACAGCGGGGGGAAGTACGCCAGCCCGGCCTTCGCGGCGATGAACGTCCCGCCGAACAGGACGGCCGAGACGGCGAACAGGAGGGCGGTCCGGCGTGAGAACACGCTACTCGGTCCTCCCCGGCGGTGAACTGTGCGTGTGGGCGATTCGCCTCGCATTTCCGGTCATATTGTCGGATACGAACCGGCGCCGTATAACGAAAGTCGTGAAAAATTCGACGCTGAGAAACACGCGCTCGAAGCGACAGTCGTGAACGACGTGCAATTCTTTCACGGTGCCGCAGCCGACGACCACTGGTCGAGGTAACAGGAGGGCGCCGGCGAGCGAAGCGGGTTTCCCGCAGCGTCGCCAGGGGCGTGTATGGAGGCGCCGCTGGAGGAAATCGAGTTTCTCGCTCGATCGCAGAACCGCGTCGAGGTGTTACGCCTCGTGGCGGCCGAACCGCACACGCGGCAGGAGCTCGCGACCGCGACGGGGGCGTCACAGGCGACGCTGGGGAGGATTCTCGAGGACTTCGCCGATCGATCGTGGGTGCGTCGGGACGGCCGGCGGTACGCCGCCACGGCCACGGGCGAGCTGGTGGCCGACGGGATCGGTGAACTGATCGCGGTGCTCGAGACCGAGGGGAAGCTCCGCCCCTTGGTCGCGTTCCTGCCGACCGAGGAGTTCGGGTTCGACCTGCGCCACCTCGCCGACGCGACGGTGACGGTGCCGACGCGGACGCGACCGAGCGCCCCGCTCCGACACGTCCGCGACGCGATCGAGGGGGCCGACACCCTGCGGGCGTTCTCGCACACGCTCAACGAGCAGACGCTGTCGACGGTACACGACCAAGTCACCGCGGGCGGCTACGCCTTCGAGGCCGTCCTTTCGCGGAGCGCGCTTGACGCGCTCGCGGCCGACGCGCACCTGTGGAGCCAGATCCGAGCGCTGAGTCGCCACTCGAACGCGACGATCCGGGTCGCACGGGGCGAGATTCCGGTCGCCGCGCTCGTCGCCGACGAGACGGTGTACCTGCTGGTCCGAGACGACCACGGCGTCCTCCGGGCGTCGTTGAGCACGGGGTCGACACCCGTCCGGGAGTGGGCGACCGACCGATTCGACCGCTACTGGGAGCGGGCGACCCCGTTCGACCCGCTGGAGTTCGAGTGACGGGCGGATGAGAGGGGAAGGCACACCCGCGCGTCCCGCGTCCGCGCCGGCTGTCGAGGAGGTCCCACCGGAGTCGACTCGGGCCGAGTCGCCGGTCCGTCTCGGACGTCCGACCCCGCCGATCGACTCGCGGCGACGGTCGGTCACGGGGGGGCTGAGGCGATGACCCAGGGAGGTCGGAAGACGCTGGTCGCGGGCGACACGACGGTCGACCTGTATCCGACGAACGGCGGCGCGCTCGCGGTCGGGAGTCGGCTCGAGTGGCACGTCGGCGGCACGGCGACGAACGCCGCGCGGTGGATGGCCGCGCTGGGCGGCGACGTCGGCCTCCTGACGAACGTCGGCGACGACACCGTCGGGCGGGCGGCCGCGCGCCACCTGGCCGCGGGGCCGGTCGACACCGAGCACGTCACGCGCGTCGACGCGACGTCGCCGCTCACGATGTACGTCCCGACGGCGGACGGCGTTCGGTGGGAGGCCTGGGTGGCCGGAAGCTGCTACGGGTTCACCCCGCCCGACGACCCGGCGTCGTTCGTGGCCCCGTACGAGCGAGTCCACGTGGAAGGGGTGACGCTCCCGGCCGAAGTGAACCGAACGGGGGTCCACCGACTCGTCGAGGCGGCCGTCGAGAGCGACGTCCGCGTCTCGTTCGACCTGAACGGGCGGCCGAACCAATGGGCGGGCGCCGAGTCGTACCGCTCGGCGCTGGGGGAGGTCCTCCCGCACTGCGACCTGGTTTTCGCGGGGGCCGAGGACCTCGCGGTGGCGGGCGTCGACCCGACCCCGGCGGGGCTGCTCGAACTCCTTCCCCCGGACGCGACGGCGACGGCGTTCGTCACCGACGGCGCGGCGGAGACCACCGCGATGACCGTGGTCGACGGTGAGGTGACCGAGCGCGTGACGGCTTCTCCGCCGGCGGTCACGGTCGCGACCGCCGCCGGCGCGGGCGACGCGTTCGCCGGTGCGGTCCTCGCGGCACGCGACCACGGCACCGCGGACGTCGGAGCGCTCGCGGCGATCGGCAACGCGGCCGGCGCGGCGGCGGTCACCACGGTCGGGCCGTTCGACCCCGACGCCCCGGCGACGGCGGCGCGGCTCCTCCGACGGTCCTAACGAGTTCGGGCTTCGGACGTCGCTCCCGCCCGAACTCGTGGGGCGCTGTCGGTCGTCATCGCTGTCGGGGAGCGTCGAGCAGCGAGGCGAGCCGCTCCGGAAGGGCCGTGCGGCTCGTTCGCTCGGTCGCCACCGGCGCGTCGCCGGTGCCCAGCTCTTTGAACCCCGTTCCGGTCGGCAGGAGGACGACGTCGTCGTCCGGAGCGAGCTCGCCCCGCTCCGACAGGCGGGTGGCGCCCGCGAGCGACGCCGCAGAGGCCGGCTCGACGCAGAAGCCGCCGTCGACGGCGAACCGCCGCTGCGCCCTCCGGATCTCGTCGTCGTCGACGGAGAGGACGGCGCCGCCGGTGTCGCGGACCGCCGCGAGCGCGCGCCCGCCGCTCGGCGGGTCCGGGTTCCCGATCGAGTGAGCGATCGTCTCGCCGGTCTCGTCGGGCGAGAGCGGCGTCGGATCGGTCTCGCCCGCGTCGAACGCCCGCGTTATCGGGTCGCCGGCGACGGTCTGGACGAGGTAGAGGCGGGGGGGATCGTCGAGCAGCCCGGCGGCCTCGAGGTCGCGGATCCCGCGCCAGAGCCCCGAGGCGAACCCCCCGGAGCTCGTCGGCAACACGAGCGCGTCGGGCGCCTCCGGCGCGAACGCCTCGCAGATCTCGAACAGGGCGGTCTTGTACCCGCTGATCCGCGCCGGGGCGTCGCTGACCAGGAGCGAGATCGGGAGCTCCCCGGACAGGCGGAGCGCGTCGCCGTAGAGGGCCCCGTAGTCGCCGTCGACCCGCACGATCGTCGGGTCGTACTGGCCGATGAGCGCCAGCCGGACCGTCGGTATCTCGTCGGGGACGAGCACGACGCACTCGCGGCCCAGGCTGGCTGCGTGCGCGGCGGTGCTCATCGCCATGTTCCCGTACGAGACGGTGCCGACGGCGCCGCCGCTCGTCGCGATCGCGTGCGGGACGGCCACGGCGCTGCCTCGGTCCTTGTACGCGCCGGTCGGGTGTTCGCCCTCGTCTTTGACGTGCACTCGACAGCCCGCGGCGGCGTCGAGGCGCTCGCTCCTGACCAGCGGGGTGCCGCCCGCGGCGCGAGCGATCCCGTCGGGCCGGTCGATCGGCAACAGCGGCTCGTAGCGCCACATGCCGTCGGCGTCTCGACGGTCCGCCCAGGTGAACGCCGCCGCGTCGGTCTCAAACCAGAGCGGCTCCCCGCACCCGCAGCGGACGCGGGCGGCGTCCTCGTATCGTTCCCCACACCGGTAACACCGCAACGCGGGAGACATGGGAGGTACTGCGACGCCCGGTCAGGTATACCCTCCGGCCGCGGGGGCGGTCCCGACCCGGCCCGACGGGACCGCGATCGACGACGGTCGCGACGACCGGCGAACGCCCTCTCCACCGAGCCTGTTTGGGATCAGCCTTTTTAGTATTCTTCACGAATATAATGTATGGATGTCGAAACGGCACTGACAGACGTCTGTGACCACCAGTACCCCGTGGCCTTCGCCACCGTCGTCGAGGAGTGTGACGAGGGCGTCGTCGAGTTCGCGAACGGGGAGCGGATGCCGCTCCCGGAGATCCTGGCGGTAGTCGACGACGAGCCCGAGCCCTTCCGGTCCGAGGACGAACTGGCGGAGTTCGTCACCTCGCTGCTCCCGGAGGACGCGGTGGGACGAAAGGGATACGACGACCGAGGGAGCGCCGCCACCGAGTGGGACGAGACCTCGTTTTGAACGCCTCGGGACCCGTCCGACCGGTTCCGAGTACCCGACGGCGGGCACCGACCGTCTCGGTGACGCGCGGGAGGTGCTCGACGGGATCGTCGCCGCGATCGCGAAGGCCCTGAAGGAGGAGGAGTCCGTGCCGGTGAAAACGCTCGGCTCGTTCGGCGGCTCGAAGCGGGCGCCGAGCTGTCACAGGCCGTGAACCAGCGCCGCGGCGCGGTCGGGACCCACGCACTTTTGTCTATGCTGCCGGTACCACCGGGCGTGAGAGACCGGCGAGAACCGCGGCTGGACGCCAGGACGTAGATGGATCGCTTCCCCACGGCGACGCTCTCGCCGCTTGCCGGCCGAGTGGACGAGGTGCTCGCGTTACACGAGTACGAGATCCGTCCCGCCATCGACGCGATCGACGCGGCCGTCGCCGGATTCGGAGGGTTGTTCGACCCGGAGACGACCGACGCCGAGATCCGCGCGGCGGTCGAGGAGATCCTCGCGGGCGAGCCGCCGCCCGCGCGGGACCGCGGTCCCGAGGACGGGGACGCCGACGTCGTGCTGTACGTCGACGGGAGCTCCCGCGGGAATCCCGGTCCGGCCGGCGCGGGCGCGGTGCTCCAGACGGGCGGTGAACCGTTCGCGCGGCTCGGGCGGCCGGTCGGGTCGCACGCGGAGAACAACACCGCGGAGTACGCCGCGCTGCATCTCGGGCTCGACGCGGTCGTCTCGCGGTGTGCGCCGGTCGCGGTGGAGGTCCGCATCGATTCGATGACCGTGATCGACGACATCTGGGGCGACGGTGACGGCGTCGCCGCCGCGACCTCATACCGATCGCCGATTCTGAACCACCTGTCGACGCTGCCGGCGTGCGAGTGGACGCATCTCGCCGATCACGAGCCGAACCCGGCCGACTCGCGGGCGGCCGTCGCCGCCGACATCGCCGCGCTCGGCCCCTGAGTTTCCGGCGCCGTCGCTCTCCGCCGACGGCGGGCGCCCGGTCCAAATACTGATTACGGTGACGCGTCCACCTCCACCGGAGGAATGCCCGAGAAGCAACCCATCTCCGACTGGAACCTCTCCGAGCGGGACGCGATCATCCTGCAAGAGCTCGCGCGCGACCCCCAGCTCACGTCACGCAGGCTCCGCGACCTCCTCGACGAGGAACACGGCATCGACGTCTCCCACGTCACCGTCAACGAGTCGATCCGTCGAATGCGCGAGGACGGCGTGTTCCGCGAGGCGCTGGTCCCGAACGAGGAGCACCTCTTCTTCTCGCTGTTCGAGTTCCAGTTCAACCCCGAGGGGTTCGACGAGAACTGGCGGGACGCGCTCGAACACGTCCGGTCGAGCCGTCACACGTTCATGTACTTCCTCTCCGACGGCGACTACCAGTGGAAGACGATCATGATGTTCGAGGACCGCGAACAGGAGTCGAAGTGGATCCACGAGTTCTATAAGGAGTACGGCGAGCTCATCAACAACCTCCGGAACTCCGTCGTGACGAACGTCCTCAAGTTCGGGACCGATCCCGAGCTGTTCGAAGTGTTTCAGGAGGACGACGCGGAGGAGTAACTGGCGGGACGAAACGAGGGACTGACCGGCGGGCGAAACGAGGGAGTGGCCGGCGGGGCGGCCCGGCTCAGTCGAACTCGCCGAACCGCGTGACGGGCTCCAGCTCCTCGGTCGGCGGGTCCGCGAAGGCGTCGCGGGCGATCGACCGGCGGTGGACCTCGTCGGCGCCGTCGACCAGCCGGAACTGCCTGACGTTCTCGTGGAAGCGCGCGATCGGCAGGTCGTACGCGATCCCGTTGCCGCCGCAGAACTGCAGCGCGTCGTCGATCGCCTCCTGGGCCACGTTCGCCGCGAACGTCTTCGCCATCGCCACCTCGATGCGCGCCTCGTGCCCGTCGGCGATCCGCCCGGCGGCGTGCCGGACCATCGTCCGGGCGGCGTGGAGCTCGGTGCGCCGGTCTGCGATCCGGAAGCGCGGCCCCTGCTTCTCCGAGAGCGGCTCGCCGAACCCCTCCCGCTCGGAGAGGTACGCGGTCGCGATGTCGAGCGCGCGGTCGGCCATCCCGGCGTACCGCATGCAGTGCGTAAGTCGGGCCGGACCGAGTCGCTGCTGGACGAGCGTGAACCCCTCGTTCTCCTCGCCGAGCGTGTTCTCGACCGGCACGCGGACGTCGTCGAACCGGATCTCGGCGTGCGTCGTCCCGACCAGCCCCTCGCCGAGGTGCGGGATGTTCCGAACGACCTCGACGCCGTCGGCGTCGGCGGGGACGAGAATGACCGAACAGCCGGCGTACGGGTGCGCCTCCCGATCGGTGCGCGCGAACGTCAACAGCACGTCCGCCTTGACGCCGCCGGTCGTCCACCACTTGTGCCCGTCGATGACCCACTCGCCGCCGTCTTTCTCGGCGGTCGTCGCCAGCATCTTCGGGTCCGATCCCCCGCCCTGCATGGGCTCCGTCATCGCGAAGCCCGAATCGATCTCGCCGGCCGCCAGCGGGCGGAGCCACCGCTCCTTCTGGGCGTCGGTGGCCGCGATCTGGAGGGTGTGCATGTTCCCTTCGTCTGGCGCCGCACACCGGAGTGCGGTCGGCCCGAGCAGGCTTCGGCCCGCCTCCTCGAACACCGGCAGCATCTCGCGGAACCCGAGTCCGAGCCCGCCGTACTCCTCGTCGACTTGGGGGGCGTAGATCCCCTCGTCGCGCGCGGCGTCGCGAAGCGTCTCGATCTCCGTCGGCGGGATCGGTCCGCGGCCGAGCCACTCGCGCTCGACCGGAAGGACCGTCTCGTCGACGAACTCCCTGACGGCCTCGGCGATTTCCGGCCCGCGTCCGATGTCGTCGTACTCCATGGCCACGATTGCTTAGCAATGTAAATAGAAGTTCCGGCCAGCCGCGCCCAAAAGGCTATTAATTCCCAGTCCAACCACCCACGTATCAAGAATAGATTTACAATGTTAGTCAAAGATGCCGTAGACGGTGAACTCCGTTCGGGAATCGATCGACCGGTACCGGAGCGGTCTGAAACGGATCGATCTGGAAGGGGTCGATCGGAGACGAATCGATCTGGAAGGGGTCGATCGGAGACGAATCGATCTGGACCGAGTCGACCGGAGACGAATCGATCTGGACCGAGTCGACCGGAGGCTGATCGAGGGTGAGCGACCCCGATTACCTCGATCGGCTGGTCGACGACGACGCGCTCGCGGACTACCTGACCGACGAGTTCGGGCCGGCGGAGACGTTCGCCGTCGAGCGGCACGCCGAAGGCCACTCCAACGAGACGCTGTTCGTCACGTGGGGCGACCGCGAGCTGGTGGTTCGGCGACCGCCCCCCGGCGAGACGGCCGACACGGCTCACGACGTGCTCCGGGAGCACCGCGTCGTCGACGCGCTCGGCGACACCGACGTTCCCCTCCCGCGAACGCTCCGCGCCTGCGACGACCACGCGGTCCTCGGAAGCGACTTCTACCTCATGGAGCGCGCCGACGGCGACGTGCTTCGGGAGGCGGAGCCGGAGCGCTTCCAGAATCCGGTCGCCCGCGACCGGATCGGAACCGAGCTCGTCGACACGCTGGCGGCGATCCACGCGGTCGACTACGAGGCGGTCGGGCTCGGCGAGTTCGGCCGACCGGACGGGTACACGGCCAGACAGGTCGAGCGCTGGACGGCACAACTCGACTGGGCGTTCGAGACGACGACGGCGGTCAGGGACATCCCCGACCTGATCGCCGTCGGGGAGTGGCTCGCCGACAACGTCCCCGACGACCACGCCGAGACGCTCGTCCACGGCGACTTCAAGCTCGACAACGTCATGTACGGTCCCGGGACGCCCCCGGAGGTCGTCGCCGTCTTCGACTGGGAGCTGTCGACGCTCGGGGACCCGCTCGCCGACCTCGGGTGGCTGCTGCTGTTCTGGTACGACGGGGGCGACCCGGACCCGGCCATGCCCGAGCTGATGTCGACGTTCACCGCGCGGGAGGGGTATCCGACCCGCGCGGCGCTCGTCGACCGCTACGAGGCGGCGACGGGACGCGAGTTCGCCCACGAGCGCTTCTACCGGGTCCTCGCGGCCTACAAGATGGCCGCCTTAGGGGAGATGTTCCTCGCGCGGTACCTGAACGACGACAGCGACGACCCGCTGTACCCGAAGATGCGGACGCAGGTGCCCGCGCTCGCGGCGCGGACGCTCGCGTACGTCGGGGGCGAGACCGACCGGCTGTGACTACCGCGCCGTCCAGCCGCCGTCGGCCGCCAGCGTCTCCCCGGTGACGAAACTCGCCGCGTCGCTGGCGAGAAAGACCGCGGGGCCCGCGATCTCCATCGGGTCGGCGAACCGGTCGAGCGGCGTCCGGTCGAGGATCGACTCCCTGAGCCGCTCGTTCTCCTGGAGGGGCTCCGTCAGGTCGGTGGCGACGTAGCCCGGCGCGACCGCGTTCACCCGCACGTCCGGCGCCCAGTCGATCGCCGCGCTCTTCGTCAGCCCGACGAGGCCGTGTTTCGAGGCGACGTACGGGTGCTGTTTCGGGAGGCCGACGACACCCGCCACGCTGGCGACGTTGACGACGCTCCCGCCCGCCTCTTTTAA
>NZ_JAWOBM010000004.1:0-27124 GCF_046498025.1 Halorubrum sp. | reverse complement strand
GCCCTGTTGGCGGTCGCGTTGCTCGCCAGCGTCTCGTTGGCGTGGGCGCTCGGCGCCAGTAGCACGTCACCGCCGCTGGCCCCCGCGGTCGGCGCCGGCGCTCTCACGGTGATGCGAGCGGCGCTCCTGGTCGGCGTCCTCGCCGCGTCGGGCGCGGTCCTGCAGGGCGGGAGCGTCTCGGAGACGGTCGGGAACGACCTCGTCCTCGGAGCGTCGTTGACGCCCATGGCCGTCGCCGTCGGCCTCCTCACCGCCGCCGGATTCATCGCCGTCGGAGTCGCCACCAGCTATCCCATCCCCGCCGCGTTCGCGACGACGGGCGCCGTCGTCGGCGTCGGACTCGCGCTCGGGGGCGACCCGGCGATCGGAACCTACCGCGAGCTGGCGATGTTCTGGGTGCTCGTTCCGCCGACCGGCGCGTCGATCGCCTACCTCACGGCCTCGATACTCCGCCGAGAGGACGTCCCGGACACCGTCGGTATCCCCCTCTTGGGTGGCCTGGTCGGCGTCGTGATCCCCAACGTCACCCTCGAGGCCCTGCCGATCGCCGACGGCACCCGCCCCTCGATCGCGACGTTCGTCTCGCACTCGCTGGGGTCCGCCCCGACGGGCGCGGAATCGTACGACTTCACGATGGCCACGACCAGCCTCGTCTGTGGCGTCGGGGTCTTTCTCGTGCTCCGCCGACAGACGAGACGCTCCGTCGACGCCGCTGTCCGACGGTTCCTGATCGCGCTCGGCGGACTCGTCGCTTTCTCCAGCGGAGGCAGTCAGGTCGGGCTCGCGATCGGGCCACTGAGCGTGCTCGCCGGCGAGTCAGCGCTTCTGACGCCGACGACCGTCATTCTCGTCGGGGCCACCGGAATCCTCGTCGGGGCCTGGACCGGTGCACCCAGAATTATCCAGGCCGTCGCCAACGAGTACTCCCAGCTCGGAATCCGGCGGTCCATCGCCGCTCTGGTCCCCGCCTTCGTCATCACCCAGACCGGGATACTCCTCGGCTTTCCCATCTCGCTCAACAACATCATCATCTCGAGCGTCATCGGCAGCGGCCTCGTGGTCGGCACCGAGGGCGTCTCCGTGCGGAAGATCGCGATCACGGCCGTCGCGTGGCTCTCGGCGCTGATCGGCGCGTGTCTGGTCGGGTACGTGGGCTTCGGTCTCGCGTCGACATACCTGTGATCGGACGGACCAGACGCCGGACCGACGCCGGGCTCCGTTCTCCGACCGCTCTGCGACTGCCGTGAGAGTCGGGGTGGCGTGACCGCAGCGGTCCGCCGTACCAGCCGCACCCGTGTGAACGGAAGCGGACGAACGGCGGGGAACAGTGCCCTTTATTCGCATATTATCAGTGTGGAAACGCGACTAGCGCGTAACTACTCATCATACGCTGCTGCCGTAGACGAACGCATCGAGGAAATGGCTCTTATTGGACGGCGACAGAGAGATGACGAGAGCGAGGGGGTCGGTGCCGACAACCCGGTCTCCTCGCTGGTTCGGTGGGTGCTCCTGTCCGCGGACAGACGGGTGCTCACGGTCGCCACGGAACTCGTCATCCTGGCGGCGCTCCACGAGCTGTCCGGCTTCGTCGACGACTACGACTACAGCGCGGTCACCGAGGTCGCGGCGGACTGACCGACACCCTCGACGGATCTCATCGCAGCGACATTTTCTTCGGCCCTCATCGCCTCGGCGGCGAGTGCAGACAGAGTCGTTCCGGCGCCGACTGGGGCGTTCCCCGGGCTTCGGTCACGAGAACGCCGGGAGGACGTGCTCCCGATACAGGTCGATCATGGCCGACTGGTCGTCGCCGATCTGCATGGTGTAGACGTGGTCGTAGCCGGCGTCGATCGCCGTCTGAATGCTGTCGATGTGGGCCTGCGGATCGGGGTCCGTAATGATACTCCCCTCGGCGATGTCGTCTTCCGAGACCATCTCGACCGCCTGCTCGAACAGCGACGGCGTCGCCAGCTCGGTGCTCAGTTCGCCCGGCAGCTCGCTGTTGGGCCACTTGTCGTGAGCGGTCGCGACGGCGTCGTCCTCGCTGTCGGCCACGCACGTCTGAAGCTGACAGAACCGGGGACCCTCCCCGCCTTCGTCCTCCCAGACGTCGATGACCTCCTGCGGGCCGACGGACCAGAACCCGTCACCGACGGCAGCCGCGGCGCGGGCGGCCCGCTCGCCGTACGCGGAGACGCAGATCGGCGGCGTCTCCTCCGGGAGGGTGAAGAGTTTCGCGTTTTCGACGGTGTAGTGTGACCCGTAGTGGCTGACCTCCCGGCCGGTCCAGAGCTTCCGGATCACGTCGACGGCCTCCTCGAGCATCTCGAGGCGGACGGCGTGTGCGGGCCAGCGGTCGCCGAGCACGTGTTCGTTCAGGTTTTCGCCGGTGCCGACGCCCGCGTAGAACTGGCGGTCGTCGAACATCGCGGCGGCGGTGGCGGCGGCCTGCGCGTATATCGCCGGATGGAAGCGGATGATCGGCGCCGAGACGCCAACGCCGACGTCGATGTCCTCGGTCGCGGTCGCGACCCCGCCGAGCGTCGACCACACGAACGGGGAGTGGCCCTGCTCGCTGACCCACGGGTGGTAGTGATCCGAGACGGAGAGGAAGTCGAATCCCGCTTCTTCCGCCCGCTGCGCGTGCTCGACCAGGGCGGTCGGGCTGTGCTCCTCGCTCGCCAGCGTGTATCCTATCTCTACCATGGTGATCTCGGGAGGGGACTCACACGAGGTCTATCCAGGCGACCGCGCCGGGGGTGAAATCACTGCTAGCGTCTGAAAGGGCTTTTAATCCCCGCTACTCGGGGCGACTCCGGTGAGGCGGGGCAAAGTTCGGTGTCCAGTTGCGCGCTGTGAGCCGGTGGGCAGGCCCGACGGGAGGGGCACGGACGACGGACCGGAGACGGCTCTCCGCCCCGAACCGCGTCGGGAGAATCGAGCGTGCGTGCCTCGATACCATCGTTCACCGAGTACCTGCGCCCGGCTACCGTCTCAGCCGCTCGTGCCTGCTAACCGCGACTCCGGTCGAGCCGCGGGGTCGACACCGCCGATCGGGACGGATCGCATCGACCGGCGCTCCCGGAAACATTCGCTCTCCGCGGTCTCAGAGCAGCAACGAGACGACCGCCAGCACGAGAAACACGATAACGAGCCACTTCGCGATCGTCATCGAGAGCCCGGCTACTCCGCGAGCGCCGAGGACCGCCGCGACGAGCGCGATAACGAAAAACACGATCGCCAGCTCGAGGAAATCGCCCGAAAACTGGAGGACGGACACGTTGTCTACGGAGCCCAATCGGGTACCGATCGATCCCAGCGACGTGGTGATGTCCATGAGCCGGATCGCCGTCCCGGACGGTTAGTTATACGGCACGATTCCAGATAAGCCGAACTTACACCGAGTCGACCGCGACGACGTGCAACTGAGCCGTACGAGACGTGGCGGAAGCGTCGCCGCCGAGTCCGCTGTGTGCCGCGATCCGTTCGATTTCGTATAGCGGTATCACGTTTACTATGGGGTTCCCGGGCGCGACGATATCTGCGATCGGCCGCCAGGTACCCCTGGCCGAGCCCGCTGTTCGCGACCCGGTCCGGTCGGAACGTCAACTTCGAGCGGGCTCGGCTGGGTCGCTCCGAAGCCGGAAAACGGTCGGACGGCGCGTGCTCGGCGGCTATGGATCGCCGGCTTCCGGACGGTACCGACGCTCAGCGCGTTCGAACCGTCGTTTCGGCCGTCAGGTGCGTCCCGTCGGCGATCGGCGTGTTGATCGAGACGGAGATCTCGTGTTCGCCCGGCCGCGCCGGCTCCCACCGACGCTCCTCGACTTGGAACAGCTGGTCCCACCGCCGCGTGAATATTTTGCGTTCGTTTCGTTCGAATCGGAACAGCGACGCGTCTTCCGGCTCGTCCGGCAGCACGTCGCTGGCACCGACGCGCCCGTCGACGGCCCAGTGCCACGGCACTGGCGTCGAAATCGGAACGACGACGGGGAACGGCAGCCGGTTGTGGAACGTCGCTCTGATCAGCACCGGGTTACCGGACTCGTACTGTTCGCGGTCCGTTTCGACCGTGACCGAAATCGCGCGACGACGGACCGCCGCCGGAACGATCGCGTGGCTCAACGCCTGCCAGTTCAGCGATCGGTTCGTGTCCTCGTCCGCCACGCGAGGCGAGAACGGATCGTCCTCGTCGCGGTGAAGCGCGTCCGATTCGTAAATCCGTCGCATTACGTCTCTGGAAGGACCGTCGCGGACATACGTGTGGCGGTCAGATCGTGCCGATCCGCTCGTGGTACGGACACGCGATCTGGTGTTCCCCGTCGTCGACCGGTTCGAGGTCCGGGTGTTCCTCCCACGTGCTGCAGTCCTCCTGCACGATCGGGCACCGCGTGTGGAACTTACAGCCGGACGGGGGGTTCGTCGGCGACGGGACGGTCCCTTCGAGTATGACCCGGTCGCCGTCCCACAGCGGGTCCGGCTCCGGGATCGCCGAGAGCAGCGAGTACGTGTACGGGTGATACGGCGGCGAGAAGATCTCCTCGGTGGGACCGATTTCGACGACCTCGCCGAGGTACATGACCGCGATCCGGTCTGCGATGTGCTCGACGACGGAGAGGTCGTGTGCGATGAACAGGTACGACAGCCCGAACTCCTCTTGTAACTCCTCCAAGAGATTCAGGATCTGCGCCTGCACGCTCACGTCGAGCGCACTCACCGGCTCGTCGCAGACGATGAATTGCGGGTCCACCGCGAGGGCGCGGGCGATGCCGATCCGCTGGCGCTGGCCGCCCGAGAACTCGTGGGGATACCGCGTCGCGTGACTCTCACTGAGACCGACCGTCTCGAGGAGTTCGACCACCTGTTCGTGGCGCTCCTCCCCGGAGGCGATGTCGTGGATGTCGAACGCCTCGCCGATGATGTCTTCGACGGTGAGACGGGGATTGAGACTCGCGAACGGGTTCTGGAAGATGAACTGGAGGTCCGTCCGATACGGTCGCATCTCGCTTTCCGACAGCTCGGTGAGGTCGACGCCGTCGTAGTGGACCGACCCCGCCGTGGGCGACTCGAGTCCGAGCATCGTCCGCCCGAGCGAGCTCTTACCGCACCCGCTCTCGCCCACGAGTCCGAGCGTCTCTCCCTCGCGGACCTCGAAGTCGACGCCGTCGACCGCCTGGACGAGACGCATGTCTCCGAAGAGCCGGTCGAGGAATCCCTCGTCGGTCGTGTAGTGTTTCTTCAGGCCGTCTACGCGGATCAGCGGCTCGGCGCTCATTGGGTGTCCTCCACGGTGTCAGTCTCCTCTGTAGCGGGTTCTTCGACGATGTCGATCGAGTAGGTGAGCTCTCCCTCGAGCTCGCCGGAGTGCGCGAGACAGGCGGCGCTGTGTGTCGTCCGGTCCGGACCGTCGACGGGAAGGCCGGTGTCGACGTCGATGAGCTGCGGGTCGAGCCGGGTGCAGGCCTCTTCCGCGTAGGGACATCGAGGGTGGAAGCTACACCCCGTGGGGAGCTTGACGAGGTCCGGCATCGTCCCCGGAATCGTGTCGAGCTGGTCGCGTTCCGAGCCCACCCGTGGGATCGAGCTCATGAGTCCGACCGTGTACGGGTGTTGGGGCTCGTAGTAGATCTCCTCGACGGTCCCCTGCTCGACGACCTCGCCGGCGTACATGACCATCATCCGGTCACAGATCTCGGCGATGACGCCGAGGTCGTGCGTGATGAACTGGATCGCCATGTCGAACTCCTCGCTGAGGTCTTGGAGCAGTTCGAGGATCTGCGCCTCGATCGTCACGTCGAGCGCGGTCGTGGGCTCGTCGCAGATCAACAGGTCGGGGTCACACGACAGGGCGATCGCGATGATCACCCGCTGTTGCATGCCCCCGGAGAACTCGTGCGGGTACTGGTCGTACCGCTCCTCGGGGTCCGGGATCCCCACCGCGTCCAGGACTTCGATAGCCCGCTCGCGGGCCTCCGCGTCGGTGGCGTCCCGGTGGAGTCTGACCGCCTCGGCGATCTGTTCACCGATCGTGTACACAGGGTTGAGCGCGGTCAGCGGGTCCTGGAACACCATCGCGATCTCGTTGCCGCGGAGCTCGCGCATCTCCTCGTCGGACAGCGAGAGGAGGTCCCGTCCCTTGAACCGGATCTCTCCCGACTCGATGCGCCCGGGGTTCTCGATCAGGCGCATGAGCGAGAGGCTCGTCACGCTCTTGCCGGCGCCGCTTTCCCCGACGACGCCGAACGCCTCTCCGGTATCTATCGCGTACGAGACATCGTTCACGGCCTGAACCACGCCTTCCTCCGTGTAGAACCGCGTTTCGAGGTTCTCGACTTCGAGCAGGGCCATTATCGGAGCCTCTCGCTTGCGGTGTCGCTCTGCGGGTCGAGCGCGTCTCTGACGCCGTCACCCACCAGGTTGATCGACATCACGAACAGGAAGATGGCGACCCCCGGGAAGAACGTGATCCAGTAGTTCCCCTCGACGAGCGACTCGCGACCGCTGGAGAGCATGGACCCCCACTCCGCACTTCCGGGTTCGAGCCCGAGTCCGAGGAATCCGAGCGCGGCGGCCGAGAGGACGTACGTGCCGATCCCCAGCGTCGCCTGGACGATGACCGGCGCGATGGCGTTCGGGACGATGTGTCTGAAGATGATGCTGCGGTCACGAGCGCCGAGCGCCTCGGCGGCGCTCACGTACTCGTTTTCCTTCACGCTCAGTATCTCGCCCCGTATGAGTCGGGCGTAGCCGATCCAGCTCACTATCACGAGCGCGCCGATCATCCGCCAGAACCCCTGCCCGAAGATGGCGATGAACGCGATCGCCAGCACGAGGAACGGGAAGGCGTACAGCACGTCGACGATCCGCATGATGAACTCGTCTATCCACCCGCCGAAGTAGCCCGCGATTGAACCGAGCGGGACGCCGACGCCGAGCGCGAGCGAGACCGCGATGAGTCCGATCGTGAGGCTCATCCGGCCGCCGACGATCACCCGGGAGAAGATGTCCTTCCCGGACCAGTCGGTGCCGAACGGGTACTGGAGCGAGGGGGGCTGTTCGAGCGCGTTGAAATTCGACGCGTTCGGGTCGTACGGCGCGATCGAGAACGGTTGGACGGTGATGCCGAAGACGTCGATCGGACGGGCGAAGACGGCGAGAAACGCCATCAGCAGGATGATCGCCAGCCCGAGCAGGGCCGTTCTGTTGCGGCGGAACCGCTGCCATGCGCGGGTCCACCGGTCGGCCGAGACGTTCGAGTCGATGCTCTCGTCCCAGTCGACAAACTCCCGGTTCTGCTCGATGACGCTGGAGTCGAACCCGGAGATCCGGATTCGACCGCGAGTCGTGGTTCGGTTTCGTTGTGACATGAGTATCTGAGATCAGTATCTGATTCGCGGGTCAAGCAGCGAGTACACCAGGTCGACGGCGAAGTTCGCCAAGACGATCGTCACTCCGACGATGAGCGTCGTCGCCTGGATGAGCGGGAAGTCCCGCTGGACGATCGCGTCGACGAGCATGCGTCCCGCGCCGGGCCAGGAGAACACCTGCTCGACGACGACCGCGCCGTCGACGATGAACGCGATCTGCAGCGCCGCAACCGTCACGACCGCGATGAGCGAGTTACGGAGGACGTGTTTGAGGATCACCGTGCGCTCGGGGAGCCCCTTGGCCCGCGCCATCTGGACGTAGTCCTTGTTGAGCTCCTCGAGCATCGACGAGCGCATCAGCCGCATCAACAGCGCGGCCTGTGCGGTCCCGAGCGTGACCGCCGGCAGCAGCATGAACTTGAGCGACGCCACCGACAGCAGCGGTTCGTCCGGCGGGATTGTTCTGAACCAGCCGAGCTCGACGCTGAACACCAAGATGAGCATGAGACCGAGCCAGAAGTTCGGGGTCGCGATGCCGGCGAGCGCGGCGATCCGGCTCACCTCGTCAGCGGCTTCCCCCTTCCGGACGGCGGCGATGATTCCCGCGGGAATACCGATGACCGCGGCGATGACGAAGGACGCGACGCCGAGGAGGACAGTCTGTGGCATCCGGGAAACGAGCTCTTCGGTGACGTTCTGTCCGGAGATGACCGACTCGCCGAAGTCGAGCGTGATCGCGTCGCCGAGCCAGAGGAGGTACTGCTTCCAGACGGGCTCGTTGAGGTTGTACTGTGCGCGTAGCTCCTGACGGACCTCCTCCGAGACGTCCGTAAACTGTAGGATGAAGGTAACCGGATCGCCCGGAAGCATTTTCGTCAGGCTGAACGTCAACAGCGTGACCCCGAACAGGACGGGGATCATCACGAGGAGACGCTTGAGTGCGTATTTTCGAACTGACATGTGAATGGAACGGGTAGAGGGCGGTCGCGGGGGCTACTCGTCGTCTTCGATCCAGGCGACCTGGTCGACGTACGGCGCGTACAGCGCCAACAGCTCGTAGCTGTCGTTGGGGTAGGCGTGCCAGTTCTGTACGCGGCCGGCTCGCACCGCGTCGTAGACGTAGGAGAACTGCACGTAAGCGGTGGGGACCTCTTCGCCGATGTACCGCTGGAACTCCTGGTACGTCTCGACGCGGTCCTCCTCTTCGATCTGTTCGAGCCCCTGATCCAGGAGCTCGTCGGCGGTCTCGTCGGAGTAGGAGTTCGTGTTACAGCACGCGGGCGACGCCTGCTCGCTGTGGAAGATGTCGTACACGTAGCTGTCGGGGTCCCAGCCGCCGGACCAGCCGAGGGCGATGATCTCGTTGTTCTCGTGGGAGTCGTCGGCGTTCACGCGGTCGAGGTACGTGTTCCACTCGAACTGGTCGAGGCTCACGTCGAAGAGCTCGGTGCTCTCCATGCTCTCCTGGATGAGCTCACACCAGCCGACGCGCTGCGGGTTGTCGTTCGTGATGATCGTCGTCTCGAAGGGGGCCTCGATACCTTCCTCCTCGAAGACGCCCTCGATGAGCTCCGTCGCGCGCTCCGGGTTGTATCCGGCCCACTCTTCGGCGATCTCCTCGTGGAGCTCGACCGGCGAGAAGTCGCCGAGCATCGGCGAGATCGCGCCGTACGCCGGGATGGACGTGCCGTCGTACACGGCGTCGACGATCGACTCCCGCGGGATCAGCTGGGTGATCGCCTGCCTGAACTCCTTGTTGTCGAACGGCTCGACGCCGAGCGGATAGAAGAACTGGTCGGTCCCCGCGCCGAGGACCTCAGCGACCTCGACCTCCTCGTTGTCCTGGAGGTCGCTGATGCTCCCCGGCTGCGGAGAGTTGACCATGTCGACGTCGCCGGCCTCGATCGCCGCCACCTGCGACGACGACTCGGTGATGATCCTGAGCGTGACGGTCTCGATGGGCGGGACGTCGGGGACCGTATCACTCCCTTCGAACCAGTAGTCCTCGTTGCGCTCCATCCGCCACAGGTCGTCGTTCTCGTGCTCGACGAACACGTATGGGCCGGTACCGACCGGCTCCTCCCCGAGATCGACGTCCCCGTCTTCCCCCGCGGCCGAGGGAACGATGGAGATGCCCGAGATGTCGGTCAGGAACGGCGCGTACGCACCGTCGGTCGAAATCTCGATCGTGTAGTCGTCGACGACCTCGGAGCCGTCGTACCACGTGTACACGTCGCTCTCGTTCGGGGATCCCTCGTACCGCTCCAGGGAGAACTGGACGTCCTCCGCGGTGAGCTCGTCTCCGTTGTGGAACTGCACGCCCTCGCGGAGGGTGAACTCGTAGGTCGTCTCGTCGACCTGCTCGTACTCCTCCGCGAGCACGTTGTGGTACTCCCCGACCCAGTCCGGCCGGATGAGCGACTCGTAGATGTGTAGGGTCGACTTGACCGACGTCGTGTCCGTCTGCTGGATCGGGTCGTACTGCGCGACGTCCGCCGCGAGCGTCCCGACGAACTCGCCGCCCATCGAGACGTCGTCGACGCTCAGGTCCGAGTTGTCGGGGTTGGCGAGGTCGGACTCCAGCTCGATGCTGTAGTCGCGGTCGCCGCCGTCGCCGCCGTCGCCGCCGTCGCCGCCGTCGCCACCGTCGCCGCCGTCGCCGCCGGCACAGCCGGCGAGACCTGCGACTCCTGCGCTGCCGAGCATCCCGAGCATCCGTCGTCGACGAACGCTCCGGGTTGAATCACCATTGTCTGTATTTCCCATACCCACACCGCGGAGTACGCAAATAAAAGGATTATGATGTATACTTGAAGAGCGCTAACAATCACGTTGAATAATACATATATCAATTACGATTCACGTAAATAATCTGAACTTGGTGTGGTTTTAGTGGGAGATTCGGATCGCTCATTGAAAAGATACTCCATCATATTCGATCTCGATCAATATTTACATTGTTTTTGAACCGAACAGGCGGTTATCCCACGGGAGCCGACTGCGCGAGGGCGTACTGGTCTCCCAGCGTCTCGCCCAGGTCGGGCCCTTCGGTCGATGCGTTCGGAGGACCCCGGAACTGTCCGGGGCGATATTTAACAACGGCGCACCAGATCCATTCGTATGGAGCCAGACCTGGATCGATTTACATCTCGCCGGTCGACCGTGTACGGCCAGCGCGGGGTCGTCGCCACGAGTCAGCCCCTCGCCGGCCAAGCGGGGATCGAGACGCTGCGCGAGGGCGGGAACGCCTTCGACGCGGCCGTGGCCACGGCGGCCGCGCTCAACGTCGTCGAGCCGACCTCGACGGGGCTCGGCGGCGACGTGTTCGCGCTGTACCGCACGGCCGATGGCGAGGTCGGAGCGATGCGCGCCTGTGGCGGCGCGCCCGCCGCCGCGACGATCGAGAACGTCCGCGACGCGCTACAGGAGGACGAGGCCGCCTCCTCGTACTATCCCGACAACGGCGGCTACGCGGTCGACGACACCGAGGAGGCCGGAATGCCCTTCTACGGCCCCCACGCGGTGACCGTTCCCGGCACCGCCCGCGGCTGGGAGGCGACGATCGAGAACCTCGGGCGGCTCGGTCTCGCCGACGCCCTCGCGCCCGCCATCAGATACGCCACCGAGGGGTACCCGGTCTCCGAGGTCATCGCGTCCCACTGGGCCGGCGCCGAGAAGCTGTTCACCGACGAGCACGCCCGAGCGGCCTTCCTGTTTGACGGCGAGGCGCCCGGCGTCGGCGAGACCGTCCGGCTGCCGCGACTCGGCGAGTCGATGCGGAAGATCGCGGAGCACGGGGCCGACGTGGTGTACGAGGGCGAGATCGCCGAGGCCATCGCCGATGAAATCCAGTCGCAGGGCGGGTTCATGACCGTCGACGACCTCGCCGACTTCGAGGTCGAGTGGCCCGATCCCGTCTCGACGACGTACAACGGGGCCGAGGTGTACGAGCTCCCGCCGAACAACCAGGGGCTCATCGCGCTGGAGGCGCTCAACGTCGCGGCCGAGCTGGGCGCGGGCGAGCACGACTACGACACCGCCGAGCGCGTCCACTACTTCGCGGAGGCGCTGAAGCTGGCCTTCCACGACGGTCACCGCTACATCACCGATCCCGAGTTCGAGGAGGTCCCGCCGCTCGCGTCGAGCGACTGGGCGGCGACGCGGGCGGCCGGCGTCGGGCCGACCGCCGACCACGACGTCACGTTCGGCGTGCCGAACGCCACCGCCGAGGACGCGGACACGGTGCTCCTCACCGTCGCCGACGAGGAGGGCAACGTCGTCTCGTACATCAACTCGCGGTTCGCCGGGTTCGGCTCCGGGCTCGTCGCGGGCGAGACGGGGATCGCCCTCCAGAACCGCGGCGCGTCGTTCTCGCTCGACCCCGAACACCCGAACAGCCTCGAACCCGGCAAGCGCCCCTTCCACACCCTGATCCCCGCCGTCGTCCGTCTCGACGAGGACGACTGGGCCGCCTTCGGCGTGATGGGCGGGTACATGCAGCCGCAGGGGCACGTCCAGGTGATCTCGAACGTCGTCGACTACGGGATGCCGCTCCAGCGCGCGCTCGACGAACCGCGGTGGCGGTACCGCGAGAGCGGCGAGCTGGCGGTCGAGCCCCACTTCGACGACGACGTCGTCGCGAAGCTGGTCCGGAAGGGGCACGACGTCAGGACGCTCTCGCCGGTGCAGTTCGGCGGGGCGCAGATCGTCCGAAACGAGGGCGGCGTCCTCTCGGCCGCCACCGAACCCCGGAAGGACGGCAACGCGCAGGGCTACTGAACGGGACGGCCGGGACCAACGGACCGGCCAAGAGATATGACGAGCGGCAGTAACGAACCGCGTTTCTCCGCGCCGAGTCGATCGGCGAGGACGCCGTCTGCCGGGAGCTAATCCGGTGTAGGTCCCGATCGAGCCGCGCGAGCGAGGGGCTGTGGTATATTGTGGGCGTGGATACACTTATAAACGCCCGTATGGTATAGCGTTACAGCATGAGACGGAGAATACAGCGACGTGACGTACTCAGAGGCGCCGGCGCGGCCGGCATCGCGGCGATCGCCGGCTGCTCGACCGAGAGCGGCGACGGCGACGACGGTGGCGACGGCAACGACACGAACGGCGACGACGGCAGCGACGGCGACGACATGGACGGCGACGACGGCAGCGACGGCGACGGCGCGCCCGACGCCGTCATGGTCGTCGGCTTCCCGGAGTCCGGCATCCAGCTGTTCCGCGACTTCTACTCCGAGTTCGCAGACGACGTGCCCGACCTCGACATCATCGTGCCCGACGGGCTGATCGACTCCGACCTCCCCGGCGAGGTCGACAACGACATGAACAACGTCATCGGGACCGCGCCGTCCGCGGGCGGTCCGGGCGCGGACTTCTTCTCCGACCTGTACGAGGAGGAGTACGACACCGCGCCGGGGGTGTTCACCGCGCAGGCGTACGACGCGATGGCGATCGAGATCCTCGCCGCGACCGCGGCGGGCGAGAACGACGGGCAGGCCATCCGCGACCGGATCCGGACCGTCGCGAACCCCGGCGGCGAGGAGTTCGGCCCGGAGAACCTCCCCGATGCGGTCGAGGCCGTCGCGGCCGGCGATCCCGTCCACTACGTCGGCGCGTCTTCGAGCGTCGACTTCGACGTCAACGGCGACATCGCCACCGCGGCGTACGACGTGCGTGACTTCCAGGACGGCGAGATCGAGACGCTCGAGACGCTGGAGTTCGGGAACGAGCTCACGGAGGAGGACGAGAACGCCACGGCCGCCGATCCCGTCGGCGTCGACGAGTTCGAGGCGCGCGTCGGCGTGCTGATGCCCGAGACCGGCGACCTCGGCCCGCTCGGCGGCCCGATCCGCGACGGCGCGCTGCTCGCGGCGACCCAGGTCAACGACGCCGGGCTCGACGTCACGGTCGACACCCGCGTCGAGGACACGCAGACCGACCCGCAGGCGGGGATCTCGGGCGCGAACTCGCTCGTCGACGCCGGCTACAGCGCCGTCGTCGGCCCCGCCGCCTCGAACGTGAACCTCCAGGTGGCCGACCAGGTGTTCATCCCGAACGGCGTCGTGGGCATCTCGCCCTCCTCGACGAGTCCGGACGTGACCGACCTCGACGACGACGACTACGTCTTCCGGACCGCGCCGTCCGACCTGCTGCAGGGTCCGGCGATGGCCGAGCTCGCGATGGGCGACCTCGTGGGCGCCGAGTCCTCCGGGACGCTGTACCTCAACGACGCCTACGGCCAGTCGCTCGAGGAGGAGTACGTGGCCGCGTTCGAAGAGAGCGACGGGGAGATCACGGAGCGCGTCTCCTTCGAGCCGGCGCAGGCGACGTACACCAGCCAGTGGTCGAGCGTCCTGAACCAGTAAAAGGCCCGTAGCGACGGACGGTCCGTCGACGGCGTTCGATTTTTCGCCGCCCGAGTCACCCGCGAGTAGGAGGACCGGCGACGGAGCTACCCGCCGAGGAAGTCCTTCCGCACGTCCTCGTCGGTGAGCAGCACGTCGCCGCGGTCGGTGTAGCGGTTCTCGCCGTTGACGAGCACGTAGCCGCGGTCACAGCGTCGCAGCGCCTCCTTGGCGTTCTGCTCGACCATGAGGACCGCGGTCCCCGAGTCGTTGATCCGGTCGATCCGGTCGAACATGTCGGCGACCAGGTCCGGCGCGAGCCCCGCCGACGGCTCGTCGAGGAGGAGCAGGTCGGGGTCGAGCATGAGCGCCCGGCCCATCGCGACCATCTGGCGCTGCCCGCCGGAGAGCGTCCCGGCCTTCTGGCCGCTCCGCTCCCGGAGGATGGGGAAGCGGTCGTAGATCGTCTCTATCTGGTCCTCCGGGACGCTGTCGAGGATGTACGCGCCCATCTCGAGGTTCTCGCGCACGCTCAGGCCGGGGAACACGTTTTCGTTCTGGGGGACGAACCCGATCCCCTTGCGGATGATCTTCTCGGGCGGGAGCCCATGGATCGACTCGCCCTCGAATTCGACGACCCCGTCCATGTACGTCGTGAGCCCGAAGACCGTTTTCATCACCGTCGACTTCCCCGCGCCGTTCGGCCCGACGACGGTGACGTACTCCCCGTCGGCGACGTCGAGGTCGACGTCCGAGAGGATCTGCAGGTCGCCGTACCCGGCGTCGAGGTCGCGGAGCCGGAGGATGGCGTCGCCCTCGAGCGTGTGGGACGTTCCCGCGGCGGTCGCGTCGCCGACAGATGCCGCGTCGTCGCCGGTGGGTGCCGCGTCGCCGGCGGCGGCCGACGGCTCATCGGCGTCGGCGGGAGTGGTCGCCTCGCCGGAGTCGGCGTCGACCGAGTCCGCGTCCTCGGCGCTCATATGTCCTCCCCCAGGTACGCCTCGATGACGCGTTCGTTGTTCCGTATCTCGTCGCCGGTACCCTCGGCGAGGACGGTGCCCTGATGCATGACGATGACGTGTTCGCAGTTGTTCATGATGACGTCCATGTCGTGTTCGACGAGGAGGAACGTGTAGCCGTCCTCGCGCAGCTGGTGGACCCGATCGAGCAGCTTCTCTTCCAGCGTCGGGTTGACGCCCGCCAGCGGCTCGTCGAGCAGGACCATCTCCGGGTCGGTCATGAGCGCGCGAGCCATCTCGAGGAGCTTCCGCTGCCCGCCGGAGAGGTTCCCCGCGTGTTCGTTCGCGAGGTGGTCGATCTCGAAGAAGTCGAGCGTCTCCCAGGCGCGCTCGCGGAGGGCTTCCTCCTGTTCTATCACCTCGCCCCGGAGTCCCGGCGTGACCGACCGGATCGCCGACTCGCCGATCTGTCCCTTCGGGGCGAGCATCAGGTTCTCCAGGACGGTCATCTCCGCCAGCTCGCGGGCGATCTGGAAGGTCCGGACGAGCCCCTTGCGCGCCATCTGGTAGGGCTTCAGCCCGGTGACGTCCTCGCTTTTGAAGTACACCCTCCCCGCTGTCGGCTCGTGGACGCCGGTGATGCAGTTGAACGTAGTCGATTTGCCGGCGCCGTTCGGACCGATCAGGCCGGTCAGCGACCCCTGCTCGACCTCGAAGGAGGCCCCGTCGACGGCGGTGACGCCGCCGAACCGCTTGACGAGCCCCTCGACGCGGAGCGGCACGCCGGTCGGCATGCGCTTTGCCGCCTCCTCGACCTCGCCGTCGTTCGCCTCGGGTTCGTCGATCGGCGCCGAGTCCGACGCCTCGGCGACGTCGGAGGCGTCCGGAATGTCGCTACTCATCGCTCTCACCCCCGCGGGGACGCTCGGAGAGGTCGACGGCCGCGGCCGTCTCGATCCGGTCGCCGAGGATGCCGTCGGGACGTCGGTGCATGATGAACACGAGTATCAACCCGAGGAAGACGAACTGGAGCGGCGCGATGTTGTCCGTCGCGAACGCGAGGAACGCCGTCGGGTCGAGCGTGGCCACCGCGTCGGCGAACGAGGACGGCGTCTCGGCGTCGATGACGTCGCGCACCGTCGCCCCGACGCGGCGCGGCCCCTCGAACAGCACCGTCGCGAACACGATCCCGCCGAGGACCGCGCCGGCGTTCGACCCCGACCCGCCGATGATGACGGCGATGAACACGTAGAAGGTCAGGAGGGGCATGAACTGCGGCGTCGGCGAGACGTTGCCCTGACTGCCGAACCAGAGGATCCCCGCCAGCCCCATCAGCGCGCAGCCGATGCCGAACACCTTGATCTTGATCAGGTTCACGTTCTTCCCGAGCGAGTTCGCGACGAGTTCGTCCTCGCGGATCGCCTTGAGCGTCCGCCCGAACGGCGACCGACCGAGCCGTTCGAGGAGGACGAAATAGCCGACCACGAAGCCGGCGAGGACGGCGATGTACCCCCAGTCGATCAGGACCGAGTGGGAGATCCCGAGACCCCCGGACCCGAAGACGCCGAAGACGACCTCACCGAAGGCGGTCGGCGAGTTGGCCTGGCCGTCGACGAGGAAGAGGTCGCGGACCGGGTTCCGCGGCATCCCCATCCCGCGACCGCCGCCGGTCCCGGCGCCGATCGTTTCCCGGAGGAACGCGTCGAACGCGCTCGACTGGAGGATAAGCCGAATGATCTCCGAGATGCCGAGGGTGACGATCGCGAGGTAGTCCGCCTTGAGCCGGAGCGCCGGGAGCGCCGCGATCAGGCCGACGACCGCGGCCACCAGCATGCCGGCGACGATGCCGACCGGCAGCGGGAGCCCGAAGCCGGGCGGGCCGAACGCCGGGTCCGGCGACCGCACGACGATCCCCATCGTGTAGACGCCGAGCGCCATGAACCCGGCCACGCCGATGTTGAACAGCCCGGCGTACCCCCACTGGAGGTTCAGCGCGAGCGCGGAGAGGGCGTACACCAGCCCGAGGAACGTCAGCGTCCGCATCAGGCCGACGACGCTGTTGAGCCCGTCCGTGAAGGTCAGGAGGGCCGCGACGAGGTAGACGAGCAGCAGCGTCCCGAGGATGAGCCCGAGGTCGCTGCGGCGCGCGGCCTCGAACAGGGCGGCCGTCGCGCTCTCGGGGGCCTCCGTCTCGCCCGGGTGCGGATCGCTCATGCGGTCGAAACACCTCCGAAGAGCCCCTCCGGACGCAACAGGAGCATGGTGATCATCACGGCGAAGGCGGCGGCCTCGTTGAAGTCGGAGGGTATCCAGATCGTCGAGGTCGTGAACACGACCCCGATGACGACCCCGCCGGCTATCGCGCCGTACACCGACCCGATGCCGCCGAGAATCACGGCGGCGAAGATGAGGAGGAGGAGCAACCAGCCGAAGTCGAACTGGATCGTCCCCCGTAGCAGCACGTAGAGATACCCGGAGGCCCCCGCCAGCCCGCCGCCGATGAGCCACGTGGCGGTGACGACGCGCTCGGCCGGGATGCCGGTGACCAGCGCGAGGTCCTTGTTGTCCGCCATCGCCCGCATCGCGGTGCCGAGCTTCGTGTGCTGGAGCATGAAGTGCATCGCGAGCATGAGCCCGACGGCCGCGACGACGATGGTCAGCTCGTGGGCGTTGATCGAGAGGCCGAGCGGATCGAACGCGAGGTTCGACGCGTCGACGCTCGCGGTGACGCCCCGGCGGTCGGATCCGTAGACGAACTGGATCAGGTACCGGACGACCAGCGCGGCACCGATCGACGCGATGAGGATCGAGATCCCGTCGCGGTCACGCATGGGCTTGTAGAAGGCGCGGTCGAGCGCGAGCGCGACGGCCGCGGTGATCGCGAAGGCGGCGACGAGACCGACGAGGATAGCCGCCGGCGCCGAGAGGATGTGCGCGCCGATGTCGCCGGCGCTCACGTTCCCGGCGTCCCGAACGGTCAGCAGGGCGCGGACCGGCACGTCGCCGAAGCCGGCTATCAGAAACGCCACGCCCCACCCTGTGAACGCCCCCGTACTGACGAGGTCGCCGTGCGAGAAGTTCGCGAACGAGAGGATGCTGTACGTCATCGAGAGTCCGATCCCGGCGAGCCCGATCACGAGCCCGATCACGAGACCGCTCCAGAGGTTCGAGCCGAGCCGGCCGACGGAGACCGCCCCGCCGATCGGACCGACCGAGACACCCGCGAGCTTCGCCGCGAGGTCGACGAGGAGCAGGCCGCCGAGCAGGGCGACGAGGAGGAGCCCGGGCCGGGCCCGCGCCGCGTCGACGATCGACGATTCAGTTGTACCCATGTGTACGTCTCACTAACGCTGGCTCTGATATGGAGAGGTAAATAACTCGCTGTTTCGACAAAAGTCGGCACCTCGAACGCCGCTGACACCCGGCGACGGTGCGGTCGTCAGTCCCCGCCGGCGGCCCGCGCGTGACGCCGGGCGTCCTCGGGCGAGCGCCCCTCGCGGAGCAGCGCCTCGACGAACAGCTCGCCGGCCTTGTACGACGAGCGGACCATCGGCCCCGAGGCGCAGTAGAGGAAGTCGAACTCCTCCTCCGCGACCGCGCGCCACGTCTCGAAGACGTCGGGGTGGACGTAGTCGAACACGTCGAGGTGCGAGCGCGACGGCTGGAGGTACTGCCCGAACGTGACGACGTCGACGCCGACCTCGCTGAGGTCGCCGAGCGTCCGGTACACCTCGTGGTCGTACTCGCCGACGCCGAGCATGAGGCTCGTCTTGGTGTGGACGTCGGACGTCCGGTCGACCCGGTCGAGCACCCCGAGCGACTGCTCGTAGTCGGCGCGCCGGTCGCGCACCGGCCACTGGAGGCGCTCGACCGTCTCGACGTTGTGGGCGATCACGTCCGGCCCCGCCTCGACGATCCGGTCGATCGCCGCCGGGTCGCCCTGGAAGTCCGGTATCAGGGTCTCGACGAGGGTCTCCGGGTCGCGCCGCTTGATCTCGCGGATCGTCTCGGCGAAGTGCGCGGAGCCGCCGTCGGGGAGGTCGTCGCGGTCGACCGAGGTCAAGACGACGTAGTCGAGCCCGATCTCCGTCACGGCCTCGGCGACGTTCGCGGGCTCGTCGGGGTCGAGCGACTCCATGCCGCCGGTGGCGACGTCACAGAAGTTACAGCCCCGCGAGCAACGGTCGCCCATCAGCATGAACGTCGCGGTGCCGGGGCCGTCCCGGCCGGACCAGCACTCGCCCATGTTCGGGCAGTTGGCCTCCTCGCAGACGGTGTGGAGGTCGCGCTCGCGGAGGCGCTCTTTGATCTCCGTGAACCGGGAGCCGGACGGGGGCCGCGACTTCAACCAGTCCGGCTTCCGACGGCCGCGTTCCATACCCGTCCCACGGCGCCCGGGTGCAAAAACGTGCGGATCAGACGCAGGATCGACCCGACCCCGCGGCGGGAACACGTCTCGTATCCAACACCAATATACTTTTATTATATCGCTTCTATCACGAACTATTCGATGTTCGACGTCGATCGCGAGGCGATCACCGACGGGCCGGTCGGCCGAGTGCTGCTGCTGCTCGCGGCGCCGCTCGTCGCGCAGAACCTCGTGTACGTCGCGAACGCCCTGGTCGACACCTTCTGGCTCGGCCGCGTGAGCGAGGACGCCGTGGCGGCGGTCGGGCTCAGTCTCCCGATCCAGTCGTTTCTCGGCGCGATCGTCGTCGTCGCCGCGGTGGGGACCCAGATCCTGGTCGCGCAGCGGGCTGGCGGCGAGGACGACCGGGGCGCTCGCCGCGTCGCGGTCAACGGGAGCCTCGTCGCCCTCGCGGTCACCGTCGCCGTCGCGATTCCCGCCGCCGTCTACGCCGAGGAGCTGGTTCGCTTTCTCGGGGCGGACCCCGCGCTCGCCGGGACCACGGCCGTCTACCTCTCGATAGTCGTCGCGGTCCTCCCCGTCGGCGCGGTGGGCGACACGGTCGAGAACTGCTTCACCGCCTACGGCGACACGCGCGCCGTCCTCCACGTGACCGTCGCGAGCGTCCTCGTCAACCTGGTCGCGGCGCCGGTGCTGATCTTCGGCGTCGGTCCGGCCCCGGAACTCGGCGTCGCCGGCGCGGCCCTCGGCACGGCGCTCGCGGGCGTCGCCGGGCTGGTTCACATCCTCGCGTACGCGGCCGGCGTGGGTCGCGACACGTTCCGACTCACCCGGGACGCGCTCGTCGTCGACGCCGGTGACCTCCGCGAGGTCGTCTCGGTCGGGCTCCCGCTCGGCGGCCAGCGCGGCGTGAGCGAACTGGTCCGCGTGCTCGTCGTCGGGCTCGTGGCGATCGCCGGCGGCGCCGCCGGAGTGGCGGCGTACACGGTCGGCGCGCGCGTCGCGACCCTCGCGATCGTCCCCGCGCTCGGAGTCCAGCAGGCGGCCCAGTCGATGATCGGCCAGAACCTCGGCGCCCAGGCCCCGCGCCGCGCCCGGCGGACGACGACGGTCGGCACGGGGATGGTCGTCGCCGCGTTCCTCGGGCTCGGGGCCGTCCAGTTCCTGTTCGCCGGCGGGCTCGCCGACCTGCTCGCCCCCGATCTCACGCCGACGGGGCGGGCGCTCGCGGTGCTGTACCTCCGGATTCTCGCCGTCTCTTACTGGGCGCTCGGCGGGACGTACACCCTCCTCGCCGGGTTCAACGGCGCCTCGCGCACCCGGACCTCCTTCGTCGCCGACCTCGTCAAGTACTGGGGGGTCCGGTTCCCCATCGCGGTCGCCGCGGTGCCGGCGACGGCGACGTTCGGGGCGTTCGGCGTCGCCGTCGCGCCCGGCCTCGGCTGGGGCGTCGAGGCCGTGTTCTGGGCGGTCGCCGTCTCGAACGTCGTCGGGTTCCTCGGCCTCGGCGCGTACTTCGCGTACACGACCCGCCGGGGGATGTTCGCGAACGCCGCCGAGCGCGCGAGCGACGGCGGAAGCGGGAGCGCCGCCGAGACCGCCGACGACGACTGAGGGGGTCGGCGCCTACCGGAGGTCGTCGCTCTCGACGACGGTCGCGAACTCGCCGTCGAGGTGCGCGAGCGCGACGCGGTGGGAGGTGTCGGCGTCGATCGCCTCGCCGTCGTACCCCTCGCGGGCGTGGGTCGCGGTCGCGTCGGCGACGACGGCGACGTCGTAGCCGCGGTTCTCGGCCGCGCGGGTCGTGGTGGAGACGCAGTGGTCGGTGGTGAGCCCGCAGACGACGAGCGCGTCGTGACCCGCCTCGCGGAGCCACGCGTCGAGCCCCGAGTCGAGGAAGGCGCCGTTGACTGACTTCTCGAAGGTCGGTTCGCCCTCGACCGGGGCCGTCTCCGGCTTCCACGCGAAGCCCGGCGCGTCGGGGCGGAGCGGGGAGTCCGGCTCCGTCGAGGCGTGTCGCACGTGCGCCACGGGCCGGTCCGCCTCGCGCCACCGGCGGAGGAGCGCGGCCGCGACCGACTCGGCGTCGGGGTTGTTCCGCTCGCCCCACCCCGGCTCGTCGAAGCCGCTCTGGAAGTCGATCAGGAGGAGGACGGCGCCGTCGGGGACTCCGGGGCGGTCGGCGTCAGTGGCCGCCGACCGCGACGCGTCAGTCATCGCCGAGCCCCGAGGTCACCGGCGGCGACGCGTCGCCGGGCGTCCGCGGGTCCGCGAACCGCCGCCACGCGCCCGGCTCCAGCAGCGCCGCGGGCGCCTTCGGGTGCTCGCGGCTCGGTCGCAGGGGACAGGCGTCCGGGCTCGCGTCGTCGTCCTCGCGGAAGAGGTACTGCGTCCACTCGCGGTCGCCCTCGATCCCCCAGTCGCCGAGGTCGGCGTGGGGGCAGACCCCGTCGTACTCGCTCATGCGGCCGCGGATCGCCTCGCGGGCGCGCTCGCCGGCCTCGGTGTCCGCGGTGATCCCCTCGAAGACGGCCCGCGGCTGGAAGGTGATCTCCAGCCCGACGGGGGAGTAGCGGCTCTTCCGCTCGGTGTAAAACGGCGCCCGCGAGGTGGGAAACAGCGGCTCGCCGCCGAAACAGAACTCCCAGCGCGGCGTGTCCGGGTCGGTCGGGATCTCCTCGGGCCACGGCTCCGGGTCGTGGACGTGGAGGAACTCCAAGACGTGCCACAGCCGCTCGTGGTAGTGCGCCTCGCCCGGGTCGCCCTCGGGCGGTCGGAAGAACACCGCCAGCGGGGCGCGGTCCGCGTGGTCCTCGTACGTCCCCAGGTACTGCCGGAGGACGTCGCGGAACCGGAGGAGCGCGGCGGGGTCGGTCGTCGACTCGCAGGCGGCGTACAGCAGGTCGCCCTCGCGCTCGACTTCGATGCCGAAGTAACAGGGGAACGGCGACCCGTCGCGCTCGCCGAGCATCGACTCGCGGAAGGTCCGGTAGTGGTCGCGCAGCCAGTCGGGGGCGTCGTCGAGCCGCTCGTGGAGCGTCTCCTGGTCCAACAGCACGCCCTCGGTCCCGGGCTCGTTCATACGTCACATCGGTGGCTAGCGGCCTTGTGACTTTCGCCGAGGGCGGTGAATCCGGGGCACAGGGGACGCGGAGGCGGGGAAGTCGTAAACGAATTCCGTACCAGAGATACACAAAATACTTTTCAGGAGCGTGTGAGTGGGTATCAACGGAGATCCTCTCATGCCAGCAGCTGTCTTTCCGCAATCGGAGTACGAAACGCGGGTCGAGCGGACGAAAGCGAAGCTCCGCGAGCGCGACCTCGACGCGATCGTCCTCTCGGACCCCGCGAACATGAACTACATCGCGGGGTACGACGGGTGGTCCTTTTACGTCCACCAGGCGGTCGTCGTCACGCGCGACCACCCCGAGCCGGTGTGGGTCGGCCGCGACATGGACAAGAACGGCGCGCGCGCGACGACGTGGCTCTCGGAGCCGAACATGCGGGCCTACAGCGACGACCACGTCCACTCGCCGTACGACCTGCACCCGATGGACTTCCTCGCGGACGTCCTGGGCGACCTCGAGGTCGCGGACGGTCGGATAGCCGTCGAAATGGACGCCGCGTACTTCACGGCGAAGTCGTACACGCGACTCGGGTCGAAGCTCCCGGACGCGGAGCTCGTCGACGCGGACCTCCTCGTCAACTGGATCCGGGTGCGCAAGTCCGACCGGGAGATCGAGTACATGCGGGAGGCGGCGAAGATCTCGGAGTCGGCGATGCTCGCCGGACTCGACGCCATCGAGCCCGGCGTCCCGGAGTACGAGGTCGCGGCCGAGATATACGACAGGCTGATCCGGGGGACCGACGAGTACGGCGGCGACTATCCGGCGATCGTCCCGTTGATGCCGTCCGGCGACCACACGGGGACCCCGCACCTCACGTGGAGCGATCGGGAGTTCGCGGAGGGCGACCCGGTGCTCATCGAGCTGTCGGGGTGCCGTCACCGCTACCACTCGCCGCTGGCGCGAACGGCGTTCGTCGGCGACGCCCCGGACGCCGTCGAGCGGACCGCGGAGATCGTCGTCGAGGGGATAGACGCCGCGCTGGACGCGGTCGAGCCGGGCGTCACCTGCGAGCGCGTTGAAAAGGCGTGGCGCGAGACGATAGCGCAGTACGGCGTCGAGAAGGAGGACCGGATCGGGTACTCGATGGGACTCGGCTACCCGCCGGACTGGGGCGAGCACACCGCCAGCATCCGCCCCGGCGACGAGACGGTCCTCGAAGAGGGGATGACGTTCCACATGATCCCGGGGCTGTGGGAGGACGAGTTCGGCGTCGAACTGAGCGAGACGTTCGCGGTCACGTCGACGGGCGCGGAGACCCTCGCGGAGTTCCCGCGACGGCTGTTCTCTGCCTGATTCCCGGCGGACTCGTTCCCTACCTTCCGGCGGACTCACCCACACCTTCGGGCGGACTCACGAGCCGTCGCTCGGGGCGCGTACGAGGTTCCGCAGCGACGCCGGGTCATCGCCCGCGTCGAGCGCGGCGACGTTGTCCGCGACGATCGCCGCGAGGCGGTCCCAGTGTTTCGGAGTGTGTCCGCCGGTGTGCGGCGTGATCAGGCAGTTCTCTAAGTCCCACAGCGGGTGATCGGACGGGAGCGGCTCCGGGTCGGTGACGTCGAGCGCCGCGCCGCGGATCCCGTTCGACCGGAGCGCGGAGACCAGCGCGTCCGTCTCGACGATCCCGCCGCGAGCCGCGTTGACGACGACCGCGTGCGGCGGCAGCGTCGCCAGCTCGGCGTCCCCGATGAGCCCGCGGGTGAGGTCGTTTAGGGGACAGGCGACGACGACGTAGTCGCTGCGCGCGAGCGCGTCGTGGATCGCGTCCGGCTCGAACCTGACGACCTCGTCGGTCGGGCCGCCTTTCGACGGCGTGTACCGGACCCCGACGGTCTCGACGTCGAAGCCGGCGAGCCGGTCGACGACGTGCTGGCCGATCGACCCGAGCCCGATCACGGTGACCGTGCTCCCCGCGAACTCGTGCGACTGGAAGTGCCGCCACTCCGCGTTCGACTTGCGACGCCACCCCTCGTGGAGCCGTCGAGCGAAAATGAGCATGTTGGCGATCGACTGCTCCGCGATCCCCGGCGCGTGGATCCCGCCGGCGTTGGTGACGGCGACCCCCTCGTTCGCGAGCGCCTCGACCGGGACGTGGTCCGTCCCGGCGAACGTACACGCGAACAGCTCGAGCCGGTCGGCGTCCGCGACCAGTTCCTCCGAGACGGTGATCCCGGTGACCACCCGAGCCAGCGGGACCAGCTCGCGCTCCGCGGCCGGCGTGCGAGCCAGCGCGACGGTCCGGTCCGGCAGGTGCTCCCGCAGCGTCTCGGCGTACGATTCCATCGACAGTCCCTCGGTCCCCTCCCGGAGAACGACGACGTCAGGCTCTGCTGTCATAGGTTGTGTCTCCACCCCGTGGTGGTGTCGGTCGTGCGTTCGCGAGTGACTCATATACGTTTTCGTATTCTCGGTACACGATCATCGTATACCCTTAACTGGATCCGGGAGACACGCGTACGCATGACACGACCGATCGCGGACCGGCTGACCGAGCTCCGTCGCGGCTTCCACCGACACCCGGAGCCCGGCTGGCGCGAGTTCTACACGACCAGTCGCCTCGTCGAGGAGATCGAGGCGATCGGGGTCGACGAGTTGGCGGTGGGCCGGGAGGCGTACGACCCGGACGACCGCATGGCGAAGCTTGACGACGACGCCTACGAGCCGTGGGTCGAGCGCGCTCGCGAGCGCGGGGCCCGCGAGGACGTCCTCGAGCGGACCGCGGGCGGGGTCACCGGCTGCGTCGCGGTCGTCGACCGCGGCGAGGGACCGACCGTCGGCCTCCGGGTCGACATCGACGGCCTGTTCATCCAGGAGTCCGACGACGAGGACCACCATCCCGCCCGAGAGGGGTTCCGATCGGAGATCGACGGGACAATGCACGCCTGCGGTCACGACGCGCACATGACGTGGGGGCTCGCCGTCCTCGAGGCCGTCGCGGAAAGCGACTTCCGCGGGCGATTCGTCGCCTTCTTCCAACCGGCCGAGGAGATCGGCGGCGGCGGCCACCCGATGGCGGAGAGTCGGTTCGCTCGGGGGCTCGATTACCTGTTCGCGGCACACGTCGGGCTCGGCCACCCGACCGGCCGGGTCGTCGCGGGGATCGAGCGCCCGCTGGCGATGGCCCACGTCGACGCGTCGTTTCGGGGGAAGTCCGCGCACGCCGGCAAGGCGCCCGAGGAGGGCGAGAACGCGATGCAGGCGCTCGGCACGGCCATCTCGAACGCCTACGGCATTCCCCGCCACAGCGACGGGATGACGCGCGTGAACGTCGGATACGCGGAGGCCGGAAGCGCGAGCAACGTGATCGCCGAGCACGCGCGGGTCGAGGCCGAAGCGCGGGGCGAGACGACGGCGCTCAAGGAGTACGCCAAGTCGCGGCTGGAGCGGGCGTTCCGCGGCGCCGCCGTCTCGCACGGCTGCGAGCTGGAGTTCGACGTCGTCAGCGAGTCGCCGCGCGCCGACAGCGACGCGGCGCTCGTCGACCACGTCGCCGCGGTCGCCCGGGACGTCGACGGCGTCGACGAGGTGGTCCCGACGGCCGACTTCGGCGCGAGCGAGGACGCGACGTTCCTCATGAAACGCGCACAGGAGGACGGGGGGCTCGCGTCGTATCTGATCGTCGGGACGGACCACCCGACCGATCACCACACGCCGACGTTCGACGTCGACGAACGGAGCCTGCAGATCGGCGTCGAGACGCTCACCGAG
Organism: Halorubrum sp.; assembly: GCF_046498025.1. Classification (NCBI taxonomy): domain Archaea; kingdom Methanobacteriati; phylum Methanobacteriota; class Halobacteria; order Halobacteriales; family Haloferacaceae; genus Halorubrum; species Halorubrum sp. Next base: position 1,243 of record NZ_JAWOBM010000004.1, on the reverse strand, counting down.
GCGGTGGTAACGGCGCGCTCGCTGTCAGAGTAAGCGCGGAGGAACCGTCGAGGAGGGAGTCGCGCCGTCCTCACGCGGTCGTCGGCGTCGGCCCCGCGGCCGCGACCGAGTCGAGGAAGATCGAGACCCCGAGGTCGATCTCGCGTTCCGTCGAGTCGAGCGGGGGGAGGAGTCGGATCGTCTTCTTCCCGCAGCCGAGCGTGAGCAGGCCGCGCTTCAACGCCTCGGCGACCACGTCGTCGCGGCGGTCGGGGGTGTCGAACTCGACGGCCAGCATCAGCCCCTTCCCGCGCACGTCGACCACGTGGTCGCCCGTGTCCTCGCCGAGCAGTTCCGTGGCCTGCCGGCCGCGCTCGGTGGCGTTCGCGAGCAGGTCGTGCTCGTCGATCGCCTCCAGCGTGAACGCCCCCATCATCGAGCCCAAGAGGTCGCCGCCGCCGAACGTCGAGCCGAGGCGGTTCTTCTCCGACGGGAAGACGTCCGACCGGGAGATCGTCGCGCCGACGCGGAGCGCCTTCGCGGCCGCGATCACGTCCGGCTCGATGGCGTAGTGGTCCGCCGCCCACATCTCGCCCGTCCGGCCGACCCCCGACTGGATCTCGTCGACGACGAGCGGGATGTCGTACTCCTCGGTGACGGCCGCGACTTCGTCCATGAACGCCTCGCTCGGGAAGCGGTAGCCGCCGACGCCCTGGATCGGTTCGAGCGTCAGGAACGCGATTTCAGCGGGATCGACGTGCCCGCCCTCGGGCCCGAGCATGTCGCGGAGCCGCGAGCCGCCGCCCGCGAAGAAGCCGCAGTCGCAGCTCGCGGCGTCACAGCCGCGATCCGCACAGAACGGGACCGTCTCGATGCCGCTGATCTCGGGATACCGACGGGTGTACACGTCCTTCGACTTCGTCAACGAGAGTGTTCCGAGGGTGCGGCCGTGGAAGCTCCCGCTGAAGGCCACGCCGTACTTCGCGGAGACGCGGTGGTCGTGCGTGATCTTCATCGCGTTCTCCATCGCCTCGGCGCCCGAGTTCGAGAGGAACACCGTGTCCATCCCGTAGTGACTGGAGACGTCGGTCAGCCGGTCCATGAGGTGACTCGATCCCGGGAAGTCGGCCTCCGCCGGGCTCGGCCCCGACCCGAAGTACATGTCTTGGCCGGCGATCTTCATCGGCTCCACGAGGTCGAACTCCCGCACCTTCGAGAGCACCTTCTCGTTGTTGTACCCGAGCGGGGCCGCGCCGATGTGACA